>VGML01000001.1 GCA_016866415.1 Bacteroidota bacterium
TATCTCCAAAATCAGACTGGCTAACTTCTACTGCTTGATCTTTCGAAACACTCTTTATTAATTGATCTTTACTCAGTTTTTGTTTGATTTCTGTAAAAGCCAACTCAAGATTGATATCTTGTTCCACTGCAATTTGACGAGCATATAATTTTCTGTTTTCTTGTTCTTTCAAAATTTGATGCTTATTAAATTCTGAAACTAAAATCATTGAAAAAAGAGTCAATAATAAAAACCTTTTTGCGCCATTATTAATTCGCGTTACTTGAAAAACAAAAAGAAGTATTAATGGAAATAAGGACGAAAAGACAGCATTTTTTTGAAATAAAATTAAAAATGATGCAAATACGACCAATACAATGAAGAAGACCTTATTATTTTCTTTTGTTTTCAGAGATAAAGCAAAAACTTTGTAAACCATAAAAAGCCCAAATCCGGTGACAAAAAGAGACAAATAAGAATAAATTGTCAAATCAAAAAAATCAAGAAAATTCAACGGAATTACAGAATATAGAACGATCATTTTTATGATTTCTATAATCGACCACCACCCAAGAATAAACCATATGAATAGAAAATAATTGCCAAACTTGACTCGTTTAATTATTTTTCCAATTAGCGCAAATGTGGCTGATCCGACAAGTACATTCAAACAGAAATCTAGAAAGTTTGAAAAATAACGATTGTAACCGAATAAATCAGCCGAAATAAAAGTTTGATTTTCAAATATTTGTTCAATATCAATTACAAAAAATAAAAATCGAACTAAAAATAAAAACCCAAACGATAGGCCTATTTGAGTCGAGTTAAAACTGAATTTATTGTAAAAACCAATTCCTAACAAAGCTATTGCAAAACAAATAAAAACCAATATCCATGGATTATCATTTTGCCTATTGGTAGGAGAAATTACGGAAAACAGGTATTTACCTGAACTATTCTTAATCTGAAAACCTTCCGATGGATTCAAAGAAATTGTAAAAGAACTTTCACAGAGCTCACCATTCGACCTGTTTTCTAAAAAAGCATTTTCATAATCGAATTCATTACGGATTTGATACGATACAACTATTTTCTTGTCCTTTTCTTGATAAACGCGGGAATAATACCATCCGTTTTGAAGCCTATTTACTCCATCAGATGGAAATTGAATGTTTGTAAATTTGGAAATGGGAACTTTGTTTGTATTCCAATAAATAAGGGAATCTTCTTGGTATAAATGAACTAAAAAAGGTGTTTTTGCTGGATTGGAAAAATTTGTGTTGGAGGCCAATAATTTTTTCGCTGACTGCTGTAAATCCCGATCCAATTGCGAAATCTTAGTTTGGAGTTTCTCGAAATCAATGGGGGTTTCTCTTGATAATCTGAATGCGACTAAAGCACTTAAAAACATGAATCCCGAAAAAACAAAAATACGTTGATCAAAAATCCATTTTAAAATGGTCTTCATGAATCAAGATTTTGAATGAGCTGATTTCGCAAACTATCAAAGTCGGTATCCGCATTATGGTCATTTCTAAAAATGAAATTTGCTCGGTTTCTATAGGGCTCTATGAATTGTTCGTAACACGGTAAAACGTGATTATCCCATTGATATAAAATATCAGCGCGCTTATATCCACGTGTTTCTTGATCACGATAAAGTCGTCTATCCAGTTGAATTCCGTGGTCTACATCTACAAAAACGCTATAGTCAATCGCCTTAGAAACTTCCTTGTAATGAAACAAAAACAATCCCTCGACGATTAATAAATCGGCAGGCTCAATGGTAATTAACACATTTTTATCTGGGGGAGAATTAAAAAAATATTCTTTAACTTCAATTGGCTCTCCTTTAATCAACTGCAATAAATCAGAAG
The DNA here is from genome assembly GCA_016866415.1 of Bacteroidota bacterium. GTDB lineage: Bacteria > Bacteroidota > Bacteroidia > Flavobacteriales_D > Crocinitomicaceae > UBA952. The sequence continues at coordinate 1,857 of VGML01000001.1, forward strand.
TTAATTTCGCTTCATTGAGAGCTTTAGGCAAATCGAAATTAACGATTCCATTTTTATCCTTTGCTTGTTTCTCAATCGGAAAATAATAGTTGTCCATCGAAAAAACGGCTGTGCTTAAGTTAGAAAATGATTCAGACAACCTTTTCAGTAAAGTCGTTTTTCCAGAACCACTTCCTCCACAAATTCCAATAACAAAAGGATTTTTAGTCATATTAAGTCTCGTACAAAGATAGAAAAATGAACACAACTTTTTCGAAGTATTGAACGTTTATTAAAACACATTCAAATGAAAAATTGTAACTTTCCATTCAAATTATAAGATTAGATGAAAATAATTAGTTCCATTTTTATTTCGGTTTTGGTTGGTTTCTCTTGTTTTACTCAGATAAAAAAGGGAACCTCAATGCCTTTGAGTGACTTACAACTGTTAGATGTGAAAACAAATGCGAAAACCATTTTAAAAGAAAATAAACTAGAAAAAGGTCTTATTATTATTTTTACTTGTAACACGTGTCCTTTTGTGGTTGGAACTCCTGACTTTCCGGGATGGGAGCGCCAATATAATACGATTTTCGATCAGGCTGTTAAACGCAATGTGGGTTTTGTCTTGGTAAACTCAAACGAAAAAAATCGCCAATTGGGGATAAGTGAAGGTGTAGATTCAGAAAACCAAATGAAAAAACATGCAGAAGAAGCAGGATATCAAATGCCCTATTTATTGGATGAGAAATCTACTTTAGCCAATGCTTTTGGTGCGAAAACGACCCCTCATGTTTTTCTATTTAACGAAGATTTGAAATTAGTGTATTCAGGATCCATTGATAATATTTGGGACAACAAAAGAAAGGAAGACATTCCTTATCTTATAAATGCAATTAACGGACTCAGTCAAGAAAAAAAAATAAAACCTTCCGCGACCCCTCCAAAAGGATGCAGCATTAAACGCTATACCAACTAATTGATAAACTAAATTTTATAATTCAAAGAAAATGACAACTTCCATATACAAAAAACTAAAAAACGGTAAAGAGGGTACAATTTTCAAATCGGATAATATTGTTGAAACAAACTGTATTGTTTGCAATAAGAAAATATTAGAGCAAGAAGTTGTTTATCAAGCAGATGGATTGCACGATTGCTGTTCCCTAGAGCATGCTGTTGAGTATCTAAATGACAACCTTGATTCAATTATTTGGCAGTGGCCATTGTAAAAATCACTAAAAACTAAACCATGAAATTTTTATTTAGCATTTCCCTTCTTTTTGCAACTGGAATTCTCTTTTCTCAAATCCAAGGAAATGGAGGTGTTCCAAAAGGATTGAAACAAAAAGATCTTTCTAAAAAAATTGATCATCGAACGTTTGCTCAACCAAATATTGAAGAACTTCGTGCAGAGGATGCTTTGGTGGACAATACAGGAACAGCACCTTGGAGATTCGGTTTTAAAAATTATACCAACTTAGGGTTAAATAATAGTGGGTCTTGGATTAATATACCAAATGGAGATAGAATTTGGTTATTAAAAGTCAGTTGCGAAAAAGCATTAACTGTAAATTTAACTTTTTCAAATACAACAATCCCAGAAGGAAATGAATTGTATGTCTACAATGATTCAAAAGATTTTATTTTAGGAAAGTTCAATGCAAACCACATTTATAATGGTCAATTGGGAACGGAGTTAATTCCTGGAAACACTGCAATCATTGAATATTATGTAAAAAGGGGAACTGATTTGGGTAACGTTCAAATTTCAACGGTTACACACGGTTATCGAACGGCTGATGAGTTTCAAGCTAAGGCATTTGGCGGTTCGGGCGCATGCAACATGAATGTGAATTGTCCGGATGGTTTACCTTGGCAATTAGAACGAAATAGTGCTGTAATGCTAGTTTCTGGAAGTAATGGTTTTTGCTCGGGAGCGTTAATTAACAATACATTAAATGATGGAAAGCCTTACGTTTTAACTGCCAATCATTGTTATTCTGACCCTACAAACTGGATTTTCCGTTTCAATTGGCAGTCTGCTGATTGCAATAACCCTGCGGCATCACCTACTTTTCAATCATTAAGTGGAGCAGTATTGAGATCGAGAAGAACTCCTACTGATTTTTGTTTGGTTGAAATAACCGGTGGTCTTCAAGGAAACACTGTTCCGTTAACATACAATCCCTATTTTGCAGGTTGGAACAACGCGGACGCACCACCAACATCTTCTGTTTGTATTCACCATCCTTCAGGAGATATTAAGAAAATAGCATTCGATGATGCACCTGCTGTATCAAGTCAAGGAATGGGATCAAGCGAAGCTAATTCAACATGGACCGTAGAATGGGATCGAAATACAACGACAGAAGGAGGTTCGTCGGGTTCTCCATTGTTCGATCAAAATCACCGAATCATTGGTCAACTTTGGGGTGGTGGAGCTTCGTGCACTAATCTAAGCGCTCCAGATTATTACGGACGATTACATAAATCATGGGAACCAGCAAATTCAACAAGCTCTAATCAATTGAAATTCTGGCTCGATCCAAATAATTCAGGTACTGAGTTTATCGATGGATATGATCCATCAAACGCTACTCCTGTTGCTGTTGATCCAGGAGTTACAAATCCTCAAGGAGTATCAGGAACATTTTGTGGAGCAGAAGTAACACCCCAAGTTACTATTCAAAATAATGGTTCAGATGCTTTAACAACAGTTGATATTGTTTATGGATTTGATGGAAATCAAGATTTAGTGTTTAACTGGATAGGAAACTTAGCTCAGTGGCAATCTACCGCTGTTTCTCTTCCTACAGCAACCTTAACGGCTGGAGCACACACTTTTGCAGCTGCTGTTTCAAACCCAAATGCCGGATTAACGGATGAAAACAGTAATAATAACTCAGTAAGTTCATCCTTTACTATTGTTATAGGTGGTCAATCGGTACAATTAAATTTAGTGTTAGATTGTTACGGTTCAGAAACAACGTGGGAATTACAAAATGCTTCATCAACTGCAGTTTATGCCGGTTCAGGATATCCGGATGATCAACCGGGCCTTGTCACACTAGATCCTTGGTGCCTGAATGATGGTTGTTATACTTACTACATTATGGATAGCTACGGAGACGGAATGGATGGTGGGTTCTGGTGTCAAGAAGACGGAAGCGTATCTATTGTTTTTGACGGCGAGGTATTAGCAGAAATTCTAGAGTCTGAGGCAGATTTTGGCGATCAAACTAGTTTACAATTTTGTATTGGACAGTCGGGAATTGAATGGAACACAGACGAGTTGGTCTCATTATGGCCGAATCCAATTTCTGAAGGAATGATCAACATTCAAACTGGAAGTGAAGATGTAAGCGTGGTTTCTATTCTGACTATAAATGGGCAACGCTTATCATCCAAAACAAGTTCTTCTAGCCTTGTTCAATTCGATACCAATAGGCTAAGTCAAGGAACTTATTTGGTAGAAATCGTTTCTGGAAAAGAAAGAAAAGTGTTGAAGTTTATTAAAACAAGATAACTACGGTTTTGGCCGGGATTTACATTCACATTCCTTTTTGTAGAAAACGCTGCTCTTATTGTGATTTCCATTTTTCGACAACCTTCTCAAATTACAGAGAAGAATTAATCTCTGCTATTAATCGCGAGATTGAACTGCGTAAATATGAATTAAAGGAATCCATTGAAACTATTTATTTTGGTGGTGGAACTCCAAGCCTTTTGACAGAAGAAGAATTAAGTTCTATTTTAGAAACCATTCGTAATTTATTTCCAATTAATCAAGAAGTTGAAATTACACTTGAGGTCAACCCGGAAGATGTTAATTTGGAAACGATAACTTACTGGAAAATTTTAGGTGTAAATCGGATTTCAATTGGACTTCAATCGTTCAAAGAATCTGACTTAAAATGGATGAATAGAGCACATGATTTAGAACAAGGATTTGAAGCGGTAAACCTACTTAAAAAACAGGGCTTTGAAAATATTTCCGTTGACTTAATTTATGGGTTACCTGGTTTAACTTTACTCGAATGGGAGCAACATTTAAAACAAGTTATCGCATTGAATATTCAACATATTTCAGCCTATTGTCTGACTGTTGAGAAGCGAACAGCATTGAATCATTTTGTGAAAACAGGAAAATTAAAAACACCTAGCGAAGACATCCAATCCGAACAATTTAATTTAATGTTGCGGGTTTTAAACCAAAACGGGTTTTTTCAATATGAGATTTCCAACTTTGCTAAACCAGTATATGAATCCAAACATAACTCATCGTATTGGCAAAACAAGCCCTATTTAGGCGTTGGACCTTCGGCGCATTCGTTCGATGGAAAAACGCGAAGATGGAACATTTCAAACAACACCAACTATTACAAAAATGTTGGTACAAATGAATCGTGGTTTGAAATGGAAATCCTATCTAAAAACGATCAATGGAACGAACTTTTTTTAACTGGTTTAAGAACCATTTTTGGGGTGTCTAAAACCAGTTTGTCAGAACTTGGAAAACTATCATCTTCAGAAATAAAAACCATGGGTTCTCTTAAAGAGCAAGGCGAACTCGTTGAAACTGAAAACGCATACATTTTAACCGAGAAAGGCCGACTCAAAGCCGATGGAATTGCGGCTTCGTTTTTTAGAATTTAAGTTCGATTGCAATAAAGTCAAATCACACTTTATCTAAGGCTTGACTAATATCAGCGATTAGGTCTTCATAATTTTCCACGCCTATGGATAATCTCACAAGTTTGTCGGTTATGTTCATTCGCTCTTTATCAGCAAAAGGAACATCTGCATGAGTCATTGTTTGTGGGTGTTCGGCAAGACTTTCAGTTCCACCTAGAGAAACAGCCAGCTTTATCAACTTTAACGAATCTAAAAAAGTAAAGGCCTGTTCTTCTCCTCCTATGATGTCAAAACTAATCATTGCACCTCCAGAAGTAAATTGTCTTTCAAAAATGGAAATTTCTTCACTTGATCCTGTTTCATGAATGAACCCTAAGTAATAAACAAATTCAACCTTCGAATGACTTTGAAGGAATTTTGCCACTTCAAAAGCATTCTTGGCTTGTTGTTCCATTCTAACCTTCAGTGTTTCCAGGCTTCTCATTAGTAACCAACCGTTCCAAGGCCCGGCCATGTTACCTAAAAATGTACGCAAGCCCTTCACTCTTAACATGGTCGCTTTTGAACCTAAACAGGCCCCCGCTATTACATCAGAATGCCCGCCAATGTATTTTGTTGCGGAATACAAAACCAAATCTGCACCGTGTTTTAAGGGATGTTGCCAAATGGGTCCCATATAGGTGTTGTCAACGGATAAAATAATTTCACCATTTTCCCCTTCAAAATGACGCTTAATTTCGGCACACATTTCAATGTCTATAAGCGCGTTCGTTGGATTAGCTGGCGTTTCTATATGAATCATTTTTAGCTTATCCTTTTTTCCAGATGCATTAATTCGTTCAATAATTTCATGTTTTGTCTCTCCCGGATAAAATCCGATTGAATCAATGTTCATTTTCTTTAGAAAGTTATTTATAAAATGATCTGTTCCACCGTAAACCGGTCGACTATAAAGCAAAGTATCTCCAGGGCTCAAAAACTCAAGCATGGCTGTAGAAATAGCCGACATGCCACTTTCAAAAACCGCGCAATCTTCTGCCTTATCCCACAAAGACAAACGATTTTCCAATATTTCCAAGTCAGGATTGTTTATCCGGCTATAAATCAAACCTAGTTGCTCATTTTCTTCAGGTGCGCTAATACCATATGCTAATTGAAAAAACCGCTTACCCTCTTTTGCTGAACTAAAAACAAAGGTAGAAGTTTGAAATATTGGGCATTTGATTGCTCCCTCGGAAAGAGAAGGATCATAACCATAACTCATCATTAAACTTTCAGGTCTCATGTTATTTCTTTTTATTCCCCAAAATTATACCCATTCTTTATAAGTTTTTTTATAAAGAAAAACATACTATTATTTGCCTTATTCATAAAATATATTACTATTTTTATTCTTTTATAACGTAAATATTAGAATCTATTTCTATGGAAACACTTGATGGATTAGATTACAAATTGCTTGAATTACTTTCAAAGAACGCTAAAGCCCCAACAAAATACTTAGCCGCAGAGATTGGTTTGTCGGTTACACCAACTTTTGAGCGGATCAGAAGAATGGAGCGCCTTGGAATAATTACAGGTTATACAACTTTATTGGATAAGAATAAAATAGGTAAAGGTCTACGTGTGCTATGTCAGGTAACCTTAAAAGCACATAAAGAAGATTTGATTTCAATATTCGAAAAAGAAGTAAAATTATTGGATGAAGTAAATGAGTGCATGCACATAGCGGGAAATTTTGACTATTTGCTCGTTGTTGAAGTAAAAGACATCCAATCCTATGAATTTTTTCTGAAGCAAAAATTGGCAAAATTGGAAAACATCTCCAATGTTCAGAGTTCCTTTGTTTTAGGCCAGATTGTCAAGTCGTTTTCTTGACTTTTACAATCGAATCCCCAACTCCTTCAATTGCTTTTCATCCAATGGCGAAGGGGCATCAATCATCATGTCACGACCGCTGTTGTTTTTCGGGAACGCAATGTAGTCACGAATGGATTCCGAACCACCCATGGTTGCAACCAATCGGTCTAAACCGAAAGCCAAACCTCCGTGTGGTGGTGCACCGTACTCAAAGGCGTTCATTAAAAATCCAAATTGTGCTTGTGCTTCTTCTTTTGTGAAACCTAAAAGGTCGAACATTTGGGATTGCAAAGCTCTGTCGTGAATACGAATTGAACCACCTCCCAATTCTACGCCGTTCATCGCTAAATCGTAGGCATTCGCGCGTACTTTTCCGGGTTCGGTAGAAATTAAATGGAAATCTTCCGGTTTTGGAGATGTGAACGGGTGATGCATCGCGTGGTAACGTCCGTTTTCCTCATCCCACTCCAACAATGGAAAATCCAATACCCACAATGGTTTGAACACATCGGGACTTCTCAATCCCAATTGATTTCCCAGGTGCAAACGCAATTCGTTCAATTGTTTGCGTGTTTTATTCGTTTCTCCGGAAAGCAACAACAAAAGGTCGCCCGGTTGCATATTCGCTTTTTCAGCCCATATTTTCAAATCAGCTTCTGAATAGAATTTATCTACCGAAGACTTGTACGTTCCGTCAGCGTTGTAGCGCAAATAAACCATACCTTTTGCTCCGATTTGCGGGCGTTTCACCCACTCCGTCAATTCATCAATTTGTTTGCGCGTAAATTCCGCGCACTTGCTTGAGTTGATTCCCAAAACGATTTCAGAGCTGTCAAAAACCACGAAGTCTTTTCCTTGCGCCTCCTTTGTTAAATCAACGAATTCCATTCCGAAACGGATGTCAGGTTTATCCGAACCGTATTTTTCCATCGCTTCGGCGTAGGTCATTCTCGGAAAAGCGCCTTCAAACTCAACGCCACGAACTGTTTTGAATAAATGCTTGATTAGGCCTTCAAAGGTATTTAACACGTCTTCTTGTTCCACAAATGCCATTTCACAGTCGATTTGTGTAAATTCAGGCTGTCTGTCGGCACGTAAATCTTCGTCGCGGAAACATTTCACGATTTGGTAATAACGGTCAAAACCTGAAACCATCAACAATTGCTTAAACGTTTGTGGTGACTGCGGTAAGGCATAAAATTGTCCTTCGTTCATACGACTTGGCACCACGAAATCACGCGCTCCTTCCGGAGTAGATTTAATCAAAACAGGAGTTTCGACGTCCATGAAATTTTGAGAATCCAAATATTTCCGTGTTTCCAAAGCCACTTTGTTCCGCAAAATCAATTTCTGTTGTACCGGATTTCTTCTTAAATCCAAATAGCGGTATTGCATGCGCAATTCGTCGCCTCCATCGGTTTCATCTTCAATCGTAAAAGGCGGTAATTTCGCTGCGTTTAAAATTTTTAATTCCGTCACATTGATTTCAATTTCGCCGGTGGGAATGTTTTTGTTTTTGCTACTGCGTTCGATAACGATGCCTGTAACTTGAATCACAAATTCACGCCCTAATTTTCTTGCTTGTTCGCACAAATCGGCATTCACTTCCATGTTGAAAGCCAATTGCGTAATGCCATAACGGTCGCGTAAATCGGTAAACGTCATTCCACCTAAATCACGTGAACGTTGCACCCAACCTGCCAAAGTCACGGTAGTTCCAACGTGTTCCATTCTTAATTCACCACAAGTGTGCGAGCGATACATAAGCTAAAATTTTAAGGTGCAAAAGTAAGAAATTTAGGGTGGAGTTTCAAGTGTCTTTTTGAACTCTCCTTGACTTCTGAAAGAAGTTTAATTAGGTTTGTTCTTAATATTACACTTCTCTTCTGGAAATCCCCCGCCCAATGTTATTAATACTCAAGCTTCCTCAGCATGGTATAGAGGAGGGAATAATCCAGTCGGACCGGCAACCAATTACAACTTTTTCGGCACTAAATTGGACTGTCCGATTTATACCATCACTAGTAATCAAAACCGTATGAAATTGAACGGGATTGTAAGCTACAGAAAAGGATTTTCTTATATACAGATATGTATTAAGTCGGTAGGGTCAAGATATAACAAGCTTATTAAAAACAGATCAATACAAAAAGTTATTATACGGATACCTTACTCGAAAGATTTCTTTCACCTGTTCATAAAGAACGGCTTTTAGTTCTTCGACGTTGTCTTTGTTTTGAGCGGAGATAAAAACACATTTCGTTTTGTTCATTTTCGACATCCACGTTCGTTTCAAGTATTCCAAGGAAGAATGATCTTCTTCCCCTTCTTCTAACTCAGGGGCTTGATAGGCATCAATTTTATTAAAAACAAGAATGGTTGGTTTTTCCGTTTTATCGATTTCATTTAGTGTTTCATTCACGACTTGAAAATGATCTTCGTAACTCGGGTGTGATATATCTAAAACATGAACCAACAGGTCTGCTTCACGCACTTCATCCAAGGTAGATTTAAACGATTCCATCAATTGTTGAGGAAGTTTTCGGATGAAGCCAACGGTATCTGTAAGCAACATCGGCATGTTGTCAATCACCACTTTTCGTACAGTTGTATCTAAAGTTGCGAAAAGCTTGTTCTCAGCGAAGACATCCGACTTGGAAAGTAAGTTCATCAAGGTGCTTTTTCCCACATTGGTATAACCAACTAAAGCAACTCGAACTAGTTGTCCACGGTTACTTCGTTGAACGGTCATTTGCTTGTCAATTTCCTTCAAGCGCTCTTTCATCAAAGAGATACGTTGCTGAATAATTCGACGGTCGGTTTCAATTTGCGATTCCCCGGGGCCACGAAGTCCTATTCCCCCTTTTTGACGTTCCAAGTGGGTCCACATGCGTGTTAACCGAGGAAGCATGTATTGTAGTTGAGCCAGCTCAACCTGTGTTTTTGCATGAAAAGTTCTTGCTCGACGGGCAAAGATATCCAAGATTAAAATGGTTCTGTCGAGCACCTTGCATTGCAATTCACGCTCAATATTTCTCAATTGTGAGGGCGAAAGTTCATCGTCAAAAATGACCAATTCAACATCGGTCGCTTTAATGTAAAGTTTGATTTCCTCTAATTTACCTGTTCCAACATGCGTTCTTGGATTTGGATAAGGAAGCTTTTGAGTGAATTTTTCAATGGTAATAGCTCCAGCAGTTTCTGCCAAAAACTCAAGTTCATCTAAATGTTCTTGTGCTGTTTCTTCGGAAATATCGGAGGTGATTACACCGACCAGCACACACGACTCTTCAACTGCTTCAACGGTAACGTGTCCTTCCTGCATTAGTTTCTCAACGATTTGACGTGTTTGATAACAAGATCAATGTTTTCTTTATTCTCCAAAAGCACCTTCATTGGAGGCATGGCATTTTTACCATTCACGATAATCTTTTCAATTTCCTGATCACTCAGTTTGGACATGGTTAAATCTTTAGCACCAGAGGCACCTAATTTCCCGTCCTCTCCATGACATGAAGCACAATGCATGATGAATAATGAAGTTCCTTTTTCTTTGGGAGTTTCAGGTGGCAACACATCGTTTTCTGACTGATTATTAGAACAAGCCACCAGCCCGAACAATAGAAAGAATAAGAAATAAATTCTTAGAACCATCCTCCTCCTAAAACTGTTCTAAATGGCCAAGGAATAGCTGCTAAAATCAATAACAAACCAATCACATACCACAATTTTATTGGTTTGAATTTTTCTTCAGGTGTTGCGCCTTTTTTGGATTTACTGTGACCAATTGTAACTAAAACGATGGCAATGATCATTAATAGTATGTGTTCCATTCCATAAAAGCGAAGAAGCGGATTTTTCATCCATCCATCAATAAACTGAACCTTTTGAGACGTGACAAAATACTGAACTAACCCAATTAACAACTGCGTATGTAAAGTTACCATCGCAAAAAGATTTATCAATCTATGTTTCTTCTCAAACGTTTTGGATGTAAAGGCATTTACAATCGCCAAAAGCAATAAAATCAGAGCAACCCAACGTAATCCGGAGTGAGCGTTTGTCAAAATATTATTCATGTTATCTAGGTTTTAGTCGTTTAATTTTAATACTGCCAAGAAAGCTTCCTGAGGAACTTCCACGCGGCCTACCTGACGCATACGTTTTTTACCTTCTTTTTGTTTCTCTAATAACTTCCGTTTACGCGAAATATCACCACCATAACATTTTGCAGTTACATCTTTACGCAGCGCTTTGATTGTTTCACGGGCAATTACTTTTGCACCAATGGCGGCTTGAATTGGAATTTCGAATTGTTGGCGTGGAATCAATTCACGAAGTTTAATACAAATTTTCTTCCCTAAATCAAAGGCATTACTTCTGTGAACAAGTGCAGATAAGGCATCAACCTGTTCGCTATTTAGTAATAAATCCATTTTTACCAAATCCGATTCTTTGTAGCCAATTGGATGATAATCAAACGAAGCATAACCACGCGAAACAGATTTCAATCGGTCATAAAAATCAAAAACGATTTCCGCTAATGGCATTTCAAAGGTTATCTCAACACGATCTTGCGTCAAATAAACTTGGTTCCGTAATTCGCCACGTTTTTCAACGCAAAGCGTCATTATCGCACCAGTATATTCACTTTTGGTTATAACTTGTGCCTTGATATAAGGTTCTTCGATGCGATCCATTCCCGATGGGTCTGGTAATTCCGACGGATTGTTGACAATAAGCATCTTTTCGGTATCCTTTTTCATATAGGCCTTGTAGGAAACGTTGGGAACAGTCGTGATAACCGTCATGTTAAATTCACGCTCTAATCGTTCTTGAATAATTTCCATGTGTAGCATTCCTAAGAAACCACAACGAAAACCAAAACCTAATGCTGCAGAAGATTCCGGTTCAAAAACCAGCGATGAATCGTTCAGCTGTAGTTTTTCCATCGAGTAACGAAGTTCTTCGTAGTCTTCCGTATCAACAGGATAAATTCCGGCGAAAACCATTGGTTTTACATCTTCAAATCCTTTGATAGCGGTTTCACAAGGATTTTCTGTTAACGTAATTGTATCTCCGACTTTAACTTCTTTCGCTTGCTTGATTCCTGAAATAATGTAACCAACATCACCTGTTCCAACGACGCTTTTTGGAGATAAATCCATTTTCAGAATGCCAATTTCATCCGCATTGTAATTTTTTCCAGTATTAAAAAAACGAACTTTATCTCCTTTTTTCAGAACCCCGTTCCGAATTCGAAAATAAGCGATAATTCCTCGAAATGGGTTAAATACCGAGTCGAAAATCATGGCTTGCAACGGCGCATTTTCATCTCCTTTTGGAGCAGGAATTCGATTGATAACAGCCTCTAAAATTTTATCGACACCCAAACCTGTTTTTCCAGAGGCGGGAATGATATCATCCACATCACAGCCAATTAAATCAATAATTTGATCCGAAACCTCTTCCGGCATTGCTCCCGGTAAATCCATTTTATTCAGAATCGGAATGATTTCTAAATCATGTTCTAAAGCCAAATATAAATTGGAAATCGTTTGAGCTTCAATTCCCTGCGATGCATCTACAATTAGTAAAGCCCCTTCACATGCAGCGATGGAACGTGAAACCTCGTAAGAAAAATCCACGTGTCCCGGTGTGTCGATGAGGTTTAAAATATAATCTTGGCCTTCAAACTTATAATTCATTTGAATGGCGTGGCTTTTAATGGTAATTCCGCGTTCTCGCTCCAAATCCATATCGTCAAGTGCCTGAGCCTGCATTTCACGTTCAGAAATAGTTCCAGTAGTTTGCAACAAACGATCGGCGAGCGTACTTTTACCGTGGTCAATGTGAGCAATGATGCAGAAATTTCGAATGTTCTTCATACGATTGCAAAAATAGCGTTTAAATTGCTAATGTAGAATGGAAAAATAAACACAAAGGCAACCTAAGTCGATAATTATCTAAATTTACGTATGACAAATTACACAGAATACATAGGATATGTGGCATCAGCACTTGTACTGGTTTCATTTTTAATGAAAAACATCACATATCTTAGGATTATAAACACGATAGGTTGCGGCTTTTTCATTATATATGGCCTCTTGCTTCCATCTGCTCCGATTATCATCACAAATGCTGCAATTGTACTTGTTAACTTGTATTATTTATTTAAAATGACTCGGTCAGAGATTAAAAATTGACTTTAAATAAATCGTTCGGAAGAAATTTCTTTGGAAATAGTTATTCCATCGATTAAATAATTTGCAAATTCTCGGGATAAGGTTGGGGCCATCATATACCCTTTTGTTCCGAGCCCATTAAAAATGAAGAGTTTTGAAAATTCAGGGTGTTTACCCAAAATAGGCCGTCTGTCTAAAACAGTTGGACGAACACCCGCATGTTGAGACATGATGGTTCGTTTAAAATCCCCTATAACATTAAGATTGGAAAGAAGTAATTCTTTTCCTTCATCAGTTGGGGCGAGAGAATAATTGTTCCATTCATAAGTTGCGCCTATACGAAAAACACTATTCCCAAGAGGTAAAACAAAGCATTTACGGTTCAAAGATTCGTTATCCGGAATTTCATTTGAAGAAATGGCGAGTGTTTGTCCTTTTGTTTGTTGAATTGGTAATTCTGCAAAAAACGGAAGTTCTTTATTTTGATAACCACAACAAAAAATGATGTGATCATAGTTTTTCCCTTTGTAAACGCCTTCTTCTGGATTAAAATCGTTTAAAGAAAAAGATTCTTTCAGTAACATTCCATTTTTTTGAAAAAACAAAAGGTTTGATTGATAAAATTTCTCAGAATCAAGCCAAAAAGCATTTTTCACGCGACCAGAACCAAACGGATTGTTTGCTCTATCGTAGTTATTGTCTTCATCAGTAATGAGACTCAAGTAGTTTTCAAATTCTGGTAAATTTTGTTTCTCCACCCAACTATTCCGTTCCTGTTCAGAAGAAAAAAGTCTTCGAATGGTAATCGGGTGAAAAAGCGTTGTGTCTAATTTTTTCTCTAGTGATATATAAAATTCTTTCGCTTCAGGAAGAAACTCATCTAATCTCCAAGATTTATTCATGCGGCGAAAAACCATAGGATTACCCATTCCTGCCGCAACAGATGTGGCATGGTTCTCTCCTTTGTCCAAAACGGTAATGTGGTGACCTAATTCTAGTAGTCGTTGTGCCAGACAACTTCCCGCCAAGCCAGCGCCAACAATCAATATGTTTTTTTTGTCCATCATGATTGCGCAAAAGCGAGTGAAATAACACTTATTTTTAAATGTTCATTGGATTTCAATAGTTCGTTCGCAAGGGATTCAATCGTTGAACCAGTTGTGATAACGTCATCAACCAAGGCAACGTGTTTGTATTCAGAAAGATCTTGGCTCTGGAAAACGGTTGCTACATTTTCCCAACGTTCTTGATTGGATTTTTTAGTTTGACTTGAGGTGTGTTTACGTTTTGAAGTTTTGTTTTTAATGATTGAAACACCGAGCTCGGAGTTAATCCCTCTTGCTAGAAGTTCACTTTGATTATATCCCCGAATAAATTCTTTCTTATGATGTATAGGAACAGGAATAAGTGCGTCTAAATCTGAAAAAAGTGCACTTTGCTTTAGTGTCAAACCAATCTTTTTCCCTAAATCTATTCCTAATTTCTCCTTGTGTTGATATTTTAATTGGTGCAACATTTCACGGATTGCTGTTTCTGAATTGAAATAATACAAAGCGAATGTTTTTTCGAGCTTAACCCTTCCCCAGAATAACTTGTCTAGAGCAGAACTTTCTTTGAACTCCTCAAAATAGGTCCGTTTCAATTCTAGTTCGCAAAGACCACAAACGTGTTTTTCATTTGTAGTAAGTTCTGATTTACAGAATAAACAGCACTCTGGAAAGATGATCGCACCAACCTCTTTTAAGGGCTGAAAAATAATTTTTTTAACTGAAAGTGTAATTCTATCCACGCTTTGCGTTCATTTGAACAAATATATGTTAAAAACCACCACTCTTTTTATAAAAAAATACGAATCGATAGTTTTAATTTAGAGGAAAGAAATCGATAACAAATTTTTGAAATCAAGCAAGTGTTTTTTAGAATAAAATTTATCAAAAAATTGTTTTTTTAATGTGAATATCTTTGAGAGATTGTTGAAAATCGCTAGAAGGTTTATTCACTATGGATTACAGAAATTAGTGTTGAAAACAATGAACAAATGTTGATTTCTTTGAATTTAAGACTCGTATTTTTTGACAAAATTTGTACGCCCGATAAGACGCTGTTGAAATAGGTGAGGCAAAACAAAAGAAAACAAAAAATTATCGGGAAAAACAAAAAATTTTAAGGTTGATTTGTGAAAGCATAAAAAGCTTAAAGGGAAAGTTACCTTAATAAAAATGTGACTAAAAAATACAGATATGGCAAGCCAAGTTGTTGAACCAATTTTACTGGAAAATAATAATCGATTTGTATTATTTCCAATCCAACATGACGATATTTGGAGCTTTTATAAAAGAGCCGAAGCTAGTTTTTGGACGGCAGAAGAAATTGATTTGTCTCCTGATATTATTGATTGGGAAAAGAAATTGAATGATGACGAGCGCCATTTTGTAAAACATGTTTTGGCATTCTTTGCTGCTTCTGATGGAATTGTAAATGAAAACTTAGCTGAGAATTTCCTTTCCGAGGTTCAATATACGGAAGCTAAATTCTTTTATGGTTTTCAAATCACCATTGAAAACATTCACTCTGAAACATACTCGCTTCTTATTGACACCTACATAAAGGATACAGCGGAGAAAAACCACTTATTCAATGCGATTGACACCCTGGACTGTGTAAAGAAAAAAGCGGATTGGGCTCTGCGTTGGATTGAGAAGGGGTCTTTTGCTGAAAGATTGGTTGCGTTTGCAGCAGTGGAAGGAATCTTTTTTTCTGGCTCTTTCTGTTCGATTTTCTGGTTAAAGAAAAGAGGGTTGATGCCCGGGTTATCGTTTTCAAATGAATTGATTTCTCGCGACGAAGGATTACATTGTGATTTTGCCTGTTTACTATATACGAAACACCTAATTAACAGACTACCAAAAGAGCAAGTTCAACAAATCATCACCGATGCCGTCGAAATAGAAAAAGAATTTATTCTTGATGCGCTTCCTGTGAAGTTAATTGGAATGAATAGCGTTTTAATGAGTCAATATATTGAGTTCGTTGCCGATCGCTTGTTGTTAGAGTTAGGAAATGAAAAAGTTTATAATGTTTCCAACCCATTTGACTTCATGGAAATGATTTCAATTCAAGGCAAGACAAACTTTTTTGAAAAACGAGTAGGAGAGTATCAAAAAGCGGGAGTGCTAGCAGGAAAAGAAAACCAAACATTTAGTTTGGACGAAGAATTTTAATAGAATTAATTTAAGTTTAGAGATGTACGTAGTTAAAAGAGACGGAAGAAAAGAAGCTGTGAAATTTGATAAAATCACGGCACGAATTGTTAAAATGTGCTATGGCTTGGATCCTTTAGTGACACCTGAGTTAGTTGCAATGAAGGTAATTGAAGGAATTTATGATGGTGTATCAACATCGAATTTGGACAATCTAGCAGCAGAAGTTGCAGCGGCAAAAACCATTGATCACCCAGATTATGCTTTGTTAGCTTCTCGAATTGCTGTTTCTAACTTACATAAGGAAACGAAGAAAACCTTTTCTGAAGTAATGTTTGATTTGTATCATTACATTGATCCAAAGACCGGGCAAAAAGCATCTCTGTTGGCTGAGGATGTTTACAATGTGGTTATGGACAACAAAGATGTTTTGGATTCAAGCATTATTTACGACCGTGATTTTCGTTATGACTACTTTGGTTTTAAAACATTGACACGTTCCTATTTGATGAAACTTAATGGGGAAATTGCTGAGCGACCACAACAAATGTTGATGCGTGTTTCATTAGGAATTCATAAAACAGACGTACAAGCAGCTATTAAAACATACAACTTAATGTCTGAAGGCTGGTTTACACATGCTACACCAACATTATTTAATGCCGGAACACCAAAACCGCAAATGTCGTCTTGTTTCTTGTTGACAATGAAAGAAGATAGCATCGAAGGAATCTATGATACGTTAAAATCATGCGCTCAGATTTCTCAGTCAGCAGGTGGAATTGGGTTAGCTATTCACGATATTCGTGCTACGGGGTCCTATATCAAAGGAACAAATGGAACATCAAACGGAATTGTGCCTATGTTACGTGTTTTCAACGATACTGCGCGTTATGTTGACCAAGGTGGAGGGAAAAGAAAAGGTTCATTCGCGATGTACATTGAGCCTTGGCACGCTGATGTTTTTGACTTCTTAGATTTAAAGAAAAATCACGGTAAAGAAGAGCAACGAGCACGCGATTTGTTTTACGCACTTTGGATTCCGGATTTATTCATGAAACGTGTAAAAGAGAACGGTGATTGGACTTTGATTTGTCCGCATGAGTGTCCAGGTCTTTCTGAAACACACAGTGCTGAATTTGAAGCGCTTTACACGAAATACGAAAAAGAAGGAAAAGGACGTAAGACGATCAAAGCTCAGGATTTATGGTTTAAAATACTTGAATCTCAAATCGAAACAGGAACGCCTTACATGTTGTATAAAGACGCAGCGAATGCTAAATCTAATCAACAAAACTTAGGAACAATCAAGTCGTCAAACTTATGTACTGAAATAATCGAATACACGGCTCCTGATGAGGTTGCTGTTTGTAATCTAGCATCTATTGCTTTGCCTAAATATGTGACCGAAAACGGAACTTTCGATCACGATAAATTATTCGAAGTAACATATCAAGCTACGTTGAACTTGAATAAAATCATTGATGAAAATTACTATCCTGTTGAAGAAGCAAAAAATTCGAACTTGCGTCACCGACCTATTGGTTTAGGAGTTCAAGGATTGGCTGATGCGTTCATCATGATGGGATTTCCATTTGAATCTGAAGAGGCAAGAGTTTTGAATCGCGAGATTTTTGAAACGATTTATTACGCTTCGATGACTGCTTCTAAGGATTTAGCAAAATTCAACGGTCCATATGAAACATATGAAGGTTCACCCGTTTCAAAAGGAATTTTCCAATTTGATATGTGGGGAGTAACGCCAACTGCTCGTTGGGAATGGGATGTTTTGAAAGAAGAAGTTAAGACACATGGTGTAAGAAATTCCTTATTGCTTGCTCCGATGCCAACTGCATCTACCGCTCAAATCTTAGGAAATAATGAGTGTTTTGAACCATATACATCAAATATTTATACACGTCGTGTTTTATCAGGTGAGTTTATCATTGTGAACAAACACCTTCTGAAAGATCTTGTCAGAGAAGGTTTGTGGAATAAAGACATGCGTCAAAAAATTGTTGCAGCGAATGGTTCTATCCAAAACATCAATGAGATTCCTCAACGACTGAAAGATTTGTACAAAACAGCTTGGGAAATATCTCAAAAAGCAATTATTGATCAAGCTGCAGATCGTGGAGCATACATCTGTCAAAGTCAATCCTTGAATATTTTCATGGAGAATGCAAACTTTGGTAAGTTGACCTCCATGCATTTCTATGGTTGGGAAAAAGGATTGAAAACAGGAATGTATTACCTCCGAACAAAAGCCGCTACAGATGCGATTAAGTTTACTATCGACAAATCAGTAGTTGAAGAGTCGGCTGCTCAATCCATTGAAGATCAACAAGCCGCAATCGCTTGTTCACTTGACAATCCAGAAGGATGTGAAATGTGTTCCGGGTAGAAGCGACGCCAGTCGGTTATAGACGGAACGGAAATTCACGAGCTTGTTCTCGCTAAATGTGTTCCGGGTAGAAGCGACGCCAGTCGGTTATAGACGGAACGGAAATTCACGAGCTTGTTCTCGCTAAATGTGTTCCGGGTAGAAGCGACAGAATTCGGAAAGATAATAAATATTAAAAATCAAGAAACCTCATTCATTTCTGATGAGGTTTCTTTTTTATGTCTCAACTAACTAATAGTTCAAAGGATTAAATACTGAAAAACGTCTTATTATCTTTTTGTCCTACAGTCTAAAAATCAATATCACTTCTTATCCAGCCCATCAAAATTTTTAAAGTACTCTAGAAATAAAGCCTCACTGTGGCTTTTTGACTTTTGAAACTTAGTCTTGGTAAACGTATTTTCCGTGTAACTTTTGCTATCAAAATTATAGAGCAAACTTCCTTTCGGATTAATGAAACCATATCCGCGGATTGTGGCGTGGAAAGCGAATTGTTTTACATTTGGACTTAGTAAATCCTTACTGAATTTGAATGCATCCGATTTGATTCTTAACTGATGCAGCAATGTTGCGGCTAAATCTGCTTGGGATCCAATGTTTTTATAAACAGAGCCTCGTTTAGACTTTTGGACAGGCTCACCATAGATGAGAATTGGAATTCTGAAAAACTTAGTGCTGTAAGGTTCTGGAAACTCAGGAGAGCCATGACTATGGTCTGCTACAAAAACAAAAACCGTGTTTTTATACCACTTTTGTTTTTTCGCTTTTTTAATGAATTCTCCGATGCATTTGTCCGAATATTGAATGGAATTCATGAAATCCGACTCCGCCCCTTTCCATTTTTCTTTTCCTGTTTTGGGATAATCGAACGGGGCGTGCGTGCTTCCCGTAAAAGCGCATTGCATAAATGGTGGCTTACTTGAATTAATTTCTTGAAGAAAGAATTTGAATAAATCCTTGTCGTGATATGTCAGTTTTCCGTGTTCAAGGCCAGCGGGAAAATCATCCTCATCCAAAACCTTATCAAACTGATGTTCGACAATAAAACTTTCGATGTTCCCATACTTCAAATCTCCCGCAAACGTGTAGGAAGAAAAATAGCCATACGGTTTCAGTAATTGATTGATTGATTTAATCTTTCTATGTTTTTCTGGGTATAAGGAGATTGCTACTTCTGGAATTCCGGGATAACCAGCAAGAATGGATGTGTTTCCAATTTCTGAAGTTGTATTGGTTGCGTAAATGTTGGAGAATAAAACGCCTTCTTTAGCTAATTTATCAAAATTTGGTGTTGCCCCTTTTGTATTACTCAAACATCCGATTGCATTTGCCGTCCAACTTTCGAGAATAACAAAAACGAGATTTGGTTTGGAGTCTGTGAGAATGTAATTTTCATGATTTCGGTCAAAATCGAAAAGCGGCTGAACTATTTTTTCGGATTTCCTTTCTTCTATTTTTGGTAAAATATCGCTGAAATCTGTTTTCATGTATAGAAAATAGCTATTCCCGAAGAAATAAGTCGAATTGATGGAAACATCATTTATTTTATGTTCTTTTGAAAAACACGCCGAATCAATGTTGATAGGAATTTGCTGCCATCCTCCTCGGGCAAACAAAAAACAAAAACCGATTAACAAGGGAAACGCAAGCAACAGAAATGAACGGTCTTTCCAATTTGCTGCTACAACTTCAAATCTTCTAGCAGGAAGTAATTTTTTAATTATAAAATAGGCCACAATTCCTTCAAATAATAAAAACAAAGTGAAATAGATCGTCATTGAATAATCTGCCGTTCTGAACACCTCATCTGGGTTGGAAAGATGCATAAAAACCCGAGATGTCAATTTGTGATTCCACTCGAAATATGCATTTACTTCTGCACTGTGTATGATGGAAACAGCCAAAATTTCAATTCCAAAAACGACATAAAATAAAATTCGAAGCCCTTTGTGATTATTGAATTTTAGCAAAAAAACAACAAAAAGAGGAATAACAGACAAAAAACCAGCTGTTGCTAAATCCAATCTTAACGAATAGATGAAAATTAAGGGAAAACTAAAACTCGCTTTTTCAAAAACATCGTAATGAATAATAGAAAAAAGAAGCCTCTGAACATCAAAAAGCAAGATCCAAAAGACGAGCAGCAGCAGAAAATTTCGAATTAATATTTTTGTAATATTCACTTAACAAAGGTATGAATTCAATTTAACTTGTCTTTTTAGTTAACTAACTGTCATTTTAGTCCATCTTATTAGGTTTCAGATTAGAAGATTTATCAAGATAACCGAACAAGCAATCTCTAATCAATTCATACGTTTATTTAACACAACAACTTATCTTCGTGTTAATGTCCTTTCGACTAACGTTTTTTCTACTTATCCTGTATTTTCTGCCCAAGTTTTTGGTGGCGCAGGAAGGAAGTTGGCGTGAACTGAGAAGACAGGTAGGAACTGAGGTAATTCAACTAGACACATTGAGTATTTATCCGAATTCATTTGTTGTGAAAAAAGGAGAAATTCCGTTGTCGGAAAAAGAGTATGTTGTTGATTATTTTAAAGGTACTTTTCAACTGAAAAAACCAATTTCAGACACACTTTATTTTACCTTTCAGGTTTTTCCATTTCAACTCACTCAAAGTGTTCGTAAACGAGAAGAAACAATCATTTACAATCAAGATAAAGGTGATAGAGATCTTTTTAAAATTGAAAACAAGGTAACAGTCAACGATCTATTTGGCGGAAGTGAATTAAATAAGAAAGGAAGCATTTCACGCGGAGTTTCCTTTGGAAACAATCAAGATCTTGGGATTAATTCGTCTTTGAATTTGGAGTTGAACGGTGAACTTACTCCGAATTTGAAGGTTTTGGCCTCTGTTTCGGATGCTAATCTGCCAATACAACCAGATGGAAACACCAATAAACTACAGGAGTTTGACCAGGTTTTTATCCAGGTATACAACGATCGTTTGAAAGTTGTTGCTGGAGATTTTTGGATCAGTAAGCCGATGGGTTATTTTTTGACTTATAAAAAACGTGGACAAGGATTAACTTCCGAATTCAAATGGAATACGGCTAAAAATAACGAGTGGAAAACCCAAATTAGTGGCGCTTTATCCAAAGGAAAGTTCAATCGACAAATCATACAAGGAATTGAGTCAAATCAAGGGCCTTATCGACTTCGCGGAGCTGAAAACGAACCATTTATTTTGATTTTGGCAGGAACAGAGCGAATTTACATTGATGGTCGTCTTTTGGAAAGAGGCCAAGAGTTTGATTATGTGATTGATTACAATTCTTCTGAGCTTACGTTTACCTCTCGCAACCTCATTACGAAAGACACACGAATCGTCGCAGAATTTCAGTATTCAGATCAAAACTATGCAAGATCCCTAGTTCAAAATTCGACCACATACACGGGCAAGAAACTCAATTTTTGGATTAATGCGTATTCTGAACAAGACGCGAAGAATCAATCGTTACAACAGGAATTGAGTGGATCACAGAAACAATATTTAACTCAAATTGGTGATAGTTTGGAGTTAGCACGAATTAATAGTATCGATTCTGTCGGGTTCATTGATAATCAAGTGCTCTACAAAATGATTGATTCGTTGGGATATGATTCCGTTTTGGTTTATAGTATAAACCCTGATTCAGCTAAGTTCAGAGCGTCATTTCAATTCGTAGGACAAAACAAAGGTGATTACGTGCTCGATAATTTTAACGCTTTTGGTAAGGTTTTTCGATGGGTTGTTCCAATTGGCGGAGTTCCTCAAGGTGATTATGCGCCAAGTCGACTGATTATCACACCAAAAAGAAAGCAGTTGGTGAGTTCTGGTATTTCAATTCGGTTATCTCCAAAAGTTTCTCTTGAGTCTGAAATGGCTCTTTCGACGAACGACTTGAACTCCTTTTCAAAACTGAATAGTTCAGATGATCAAGGATATGCCAACCGAACAAAAATCAAATCGGCGCTTCCTTTTGGAAAAGACACTACTGCGGGTTGGCAACTTGAAAATGCGGCAGAAATAGAACTTCTATCGACTCATTTCAGTCCGATTGAGCAATATCGAAAAGTGGAATTCGACCGTGATTGGAATACGCGTAACAAAGGATTTGTTGGTTCTCAGCGAGTTGCGAATTTGTCATCTACGTTGAAAAACAAGCGAAATGGATTTATGAATTTGGAAGGCCAACATTTCTCAATTGGAAGTGACTATTTCGGGAATCGCTTGGCATCAGAGGGAAATTGGAGGCAGCTAGGTTGGTCTGCAAAATGGGATGGTAGTTTTCTTTCTTCTAAAAACAAACAATCGAATGTAAACCCTAGTCAAAATTATTCGGATAATATATTTTTAAGACATCGCGCAGATATTTCGAGGGATTTTAAATCAATAAAAATCGGATACATTGACGATCACGAGCGAAATGAATTTCGAAGTTCATCCAATAAAATAAGTCCATTGAGCTACCAATTTTTCGATTATCAATTTTATCTTTCAAGTGGTGATTCCTCCAAAACGTTTTTCAAGCTTTTTTATCGTGAGCGTTTCGACCAACGAGCAGATAGTTCTCGCTTAAAGCCTGTAGCTAAAGCAATTACCGCAGGAGGTGAAATCAAACTAGCCGAGTTAAAAAACCAACGATTAAATATCATTGCTGCGTATCGTTCATTGCGAGTTTCAGATACTATTTTACTTGTTCAAACGCCTGAAAACTCAATGGTTGGAAGAATTGACTACGAGGCAAGGTGGTGGAAAAATGCATTGACCTGGAATACGTTTTATGAGATGGGATCGGGCTTGGAACAAAAACGCGAATTTCAATATTTGAAAGTAAACGATGGGCAAGGAATTTATGCCTGGGTTGATTACAACGGAGACGAAATCAAAGATCTAAACGAATTTGAAATAGCCCAATTTATAGACCAAGCGAGCTATGTTCGAATTTTTATTCCGAGTAATACCTATATAAAAACGTATTCAAATGAGTTCAATCAAAGCATATTTTGGAGACCGGAGCGAATATGGACAAATAAATCAACTTTTTATAAATTCCTTTCCCGCTTTTCCAATCAGGCACGCGTCCGTATTAATCGAAAAATCAACGCTTTTGATCCAAATGAAGCCTTCAATCCGTTTGCGACAACAATTAATGACCAAAATTTAGTGAGCACCAATTCGACGCTGAAAAACTCTCTTTTTTTCAACCGAACATCAAGTATTATTAATGCAGAATACAGTATTCAAGATGTGCGCGCAAAAACCCTACTTGCAAGTGGGTTCGATTCAAAGCACAATGCGTCTCAAGAATTTTCTGTGCGATGGAACATTCGGCCAACTTTTTCAATCGAGGTTAAAGGTCTACTTGGAACAAAGGAATCATTTGCAGATTATACTATCGGAAGAAACTATAAATATGATTACAAGACGGTTCAACCAAGTTTGATTTATCAGCCCTCAACGATTTTTAGAATTTCCCTTGATGGAAGAATTTCAGAAAAAGGAAACGCGCAAGAATTGGGAGGAGAGAAGTGTTCGCTTTTAGAGCTGAGAAGTAATTTGAAATACAATCAAACGGAAAAAGGCAGTTTTCAGGCAGAATTTAAAACCGTTCGGATGAATTTTGAAGGAAATAATAATTCTGCGATCGGATTTGAATTGTTGGAGTCACTGAAACCAGGAGTTAACTATACCTGGAACATCAGCTATCAACGAAACGTTTCTAAAAATCTACAACTTTCCATTCAATATTTAGGAAGAAAATCAGAAAATTCTCGCTTGATTCAAAGCGGAACGATGGAAGTACGTGCGTTTTTCTAATTTTACCGTGGTTTTGGGCCGATGTATTCCATACATGGATTTAGGCCAACGAAACATTTCTCAGATAAAGTAATTGTAACATTGGTTTTATCTTTCACTTCAAACGTAAAATCAGGTGTCGCTTTCCATGATTCGACCACTTCAACACCAACAAAAGCATACATTTCACTATCCGGTTTACGGAATTTTTGTTGAATTTCTTCGATGGTCAACATTTTATCTGAACGAAAAACCCTGTAATTTCCTGACTTTAGCTTTCCTCCCCACTTTCCTAATGAATCCAAGGAAATCCATTTTTCAAGATTGTACAACTTTGAATCATCACTCAGTTTATAAATAACTACTTTTTCATTTGCGTAAGGCGTTTTCGTTCCTTTTGCCATTTCTGCTGTTGGTTTTGCGCCACCGCAATATGGTTTCCAAGTTTCAACAACCAGAGCTACTTTCTGAGAAGAGCAAGAAGTTAGAACAAGTAGCATTAGAATGCTTAAGTATTTCATACGTGTTTTTTGAAACGTTAAACTAAAATCTTGCCAAAATTAACCAATAAGCTCCAATGCTTTGTATCGTGCCTTGGAATCAGCAGTTACATAATTTTCGTAAGTTGGAGTTAAGATATTATCACAAGCATTAACCACGTTTTCATTGAGTTGGGCGATTTCAACAAAACTGATTTTCTTGTTCAAGAATGCGTCCACGGCAATTTCATTGGCAGCATTCAACGTACAAGCAACAGTCCCATTTTCATACATTGCACGATATGCTAAATCTAAATTCTTAAAAACAGTTCTATCTGGGGCCTCGAAAGTCAATTGTGGATAATCTAAAAAATTGAAACGTTGAAATTCGGTTTTAAAACGATTCGGATAAGTTAACGCGAATTGGATTGGTAATTTCATATCAGGTAAGCCCATTTGAGCTTTCATACTTCCATCTTCAAATTGAACCAACGAGTGAACGATGGACTGAGGATGAACAATTACGTCAATTTGTTCTGCATTTAACCCAAACAACCATTTTGCTTCAATTACCTCCAGCCCTTTATTCATTAAGCTCGCTGAATCAATGGTAATTTTTGCGCCCATCGACCAGTTCGGATGCTTTAAAGCTTGGTTAAGTGTAACGGTTTGGAGTTGGTCTAACGAAAATCCTCTAAACGGCCCACCCGAGGCAGTCAAATAAATCTTTTCAATCGGATTGTGAAACTCACCTACAATGCACTGAAAAATAGCGGAATGCTCAGAGTCGACAGGATAAATATTTACGCCTTTTTCCTTTGCAAGTTTGGTAATCAATTCTCCGGCAACGACCAATGTTTCTTTATTGGCAAGCGCAACTGTTTTTCCTGCATTGATGGCGTGTATTGTAGGCTTCAATCCAGCATAACCAACGAGCGCCGTTAAGACTGTATGAACTTCATTGGATTCAACAGCCTGACAAAGAGCATCTTCACCGCAGTAAACATGAATGGCTTCATTTTTTAATGCTTCTTTGACAAGTGGGTACTGACTTTCATCTCCAATTACAATCGAATTTGGTTGAAATCTAAGTGCTTGTTCAATCAATAAAGCAGCATTTTTACCAGCGGTTATAACTTGTAAATCAAAATATGCTGGATAAGCAGAGATAACCTCTAGTGCTTGTGTTCCAATGGAGCCTGTTGAACCTAGAATAGCAATTCCTTTTTTCTCTGACATATTGCAAAAATAACACTTTGGGACCTCAAAATGATAATGAAACATATTATTATGCTAAATTCGGTCCGAAAAAACGATTTATGGAAGATTGAAAAATAACGGTGGAAATCATCGTTAACAAAGGAATAGATTCTGTTTGGAATAGTTGGGCGGAACCTAATCACATCCATAATTGGAATCACGCAAGTGATGATTGGCATACTATTCGTGGAAGCCAAAGATGGGGGTTTTGGCTTTGATTTCGAGTCAAATTATAAAGTTGTAAATGAAAAATCCGAATTGACTTACATCAGGATCGACGGGAGAAGAGCTACTATAATTTTTCAACAAAAGGGGACAGAAACTAAAGTCACAACCACCTTTGATTCTGAAAATGAAAATCTAGTTGAACTTCAAAAAGCAAGCTATTTTGAATAATTTCAAGAAATATGTGGAATCAATTTAGAATTTCGTTGACATTTTGCTTAATTCGTTCACAAATCTGATCTGTAGGTAAGTCATTGTCATCTTCACCAAAAGGATCTTCGATTTCTTCAGCTAATACCTCCATACTCACTAACGCGTAGAAAACAAAAGTTGCGATAAAAGCTGAAAAATAACTGAATTGGTTAACGAATGCCAAAGGCAAAGTAATGACATAAATAAAGATGAACTTTTTAATGAATAGACTATACGAATAGGGTATAGGTGTGTTTTTTATCCGCTCACATGCACCGAGAGAATCAATAAGACTGTTAATATTTTTATCAAGAATTAACCATTCAATATCTGAGACGCGACCTTTTGATTTTAATTCATATAGCTTCGATTGTAATAGATTCATAAAGAAGATGGGTTTGTGGTCAGCGCGAATGTAGTTGTCTTGTTCATTTGATTCATTAAACTCAATCTCCCCTTCGTTCGTTTTGTCTCGTAAATGGTTTTTTGCGCTATAGCAAAAATTACAGATGGTCTTATTGAAAAAAGTTTTTTCTTTTTTCAATGACTCAATAGCGTTTATTTTTAGCGCTAGATTTCTACTATCATTTACAATAGCGCCCCATAATTTTCTACCTTCCCACCAACGATCATAAGCGGTGTTGGTTCTGAAAACGAGTAAAAGTGAAATAACAAACCCGAGTAAGGAATAAACGGCGATTAAATTTTTTAGAAATCCAGCTTTTGGAAAAAAATGTAATTCGGCAAAGGTTATAGCAAGAGATAAAACCCCAATATAAATCAGTTGTTTCCAAAGCATACGAACCGTATCACTTTTAGAAAAAGAAAAGATTAATGTAAACCAGTTTTTTGGATTATAACTTATCATTTGAATAATTCTAAATAAGCACAAATCTAAAATTCTTTTCGCATTTATTTTTACCTTCGTTTAAGTTGAAAATGTAATTTATGGAAATAACGCCTGAATTAGAGAAAAAACTAGACCTACTTCAAGAAAAGTACAGCGGTTTAGGTCAAGATTTAATGTCTTATTTGGATGGTCTGCTTTATGCAGATGTAACAACCTATTGGGATTACATTGAGTTAGACACCTTGTTAAGTCTTCAAAAACCTAAAACCCGATTTCCTGATGAGGTGGTTTTTATTATGTATCATCAAATTACAGAGTTATACTTTAAACTTTCTTTAAGGGAATTTAAACAAATAGGTGAAAAAACAGATATTGATAAAACGTTTTTCATAGAAAGAGTTACTAGAATAAATCGCTATTTCGAAGCATTGATTAAAAGTTTTGAAATCATGATTGAAGGCATGGAGCGCGACCAATTTCTTAAGTTTCGCATGGCACTTCTTCCCGCAAGTGGTTTTCAGTCTGGGCAATATCGTGAAATTGAAATTTGGAGCACCAATTTTATTAACCTAGTCGCCAAGGATCAGCGTTTAAACTTTAATGCATCCTCTTCCATTAAAGAAATGATAGAACATATTTATTGGAAAGAGGGGGCTACAGAGGTTTCGACCGGTAATAAAACACTCACTTTGACTCAGTTTGAGGAGAAATATATGGACTCATTTATTGAACTTGGAGAAGCATGTAAAAAACAAAATCTGTGGCAGGTTTACCTTCGTTTAAATAAAGATGATAAGGAAGATCAAACAGTCAAAGCTGTATTGAGAACAAATGATATAAATGTCAACGTCAATTGGCCATTAGCTCATTATAAATCGGCTGTTCGTTATCTTGCAAGAGACACAGAAGATGTTGCCGCAACAGGAGGTACCAATTGGCAAAAATACCTGCCTCCGCGTTTTCAAAAACGAATTTTTTATCCAGAATTATGGTCTTCAGAAGAAATTGAAAACTGGGGTAAGGGTTGGGTTGAGGAAACGATTAGAGGATTTAAAAAACCTCTTTAATGTATATTTTAGAAAAGTCGATTATACCAGAATTGTTAATTTGAAAATCACGAACACGCAAATTCACAATTACAAATATATCCTCACTGAAAATAGGGACCATTGCTGCCTTTTCAACAAGAACTTTGTCTAGGGCGTTTTGTAATTTGTTTCTCTTTAACAAATCTCTTGTCCGTTCGATTTGTAGGTAAATTGAGTCGAATACTTTATCATTAAAATTATTATAGTTGCTTTCCTCGCTAGAAAAACCCGTTTTATTTCCATAGAAAACCCTAAAATACGCTTCTGCATCTGGGTAATCTGGTACCCATGCAGACTTCCAAATTTTAGCTTTTCCCGATAAAATAGCTTTGTGTTTTTGATCTAATGAACAATATTTTACATCTAATTCTATACCTATATTTTCTTTTAGTTGCCTAACTATTTCTCTTGACCATTTATCGGTAATTCCGCCTTTTTGAGCATTTATATAAAAGGTTAGCTTTGGAAAATGGTTATTTTCATCATAGCCCGCTTCAGTCATTAATTTTTTGGCAATTGTCGGATTGAACAACAAAATTTCCGTGATGTTGGGTTTATAATAATCGTTATTTGGTACGAAGCCATTAATTGCGTAATTTCCTTCTCCGTTCATTGCATCATAACAAATTCTTTTTCTATCAATAGCCAATAAAAATGCCCTTCTAACCAATTCATTATTAAAAGGATAACTTGAACAATCAAAAGACAAATAATTTATTTTTGTTCCCTTTTTTACAACAACTCTGTGTAATAGGTTTTTTCCCTTCTGAGCGTCTGCTAACGATCCAAATGTGTGATCCAATTCGTCAACAGGAAGCTGAAATAAGATGTCTGCCTCTTTTTTCGAAAAAGACATATATTCTGAACGTATTCCTGAAGAATTTAAAATACGCACTTCAGCCAAAAAAGGAAGCTGGTTTCCGTAACGATCTTTTTTCCAATAAGAATTGTTTCGTTCTAATATTATTCGACTTTTTTCGGATGATTTGAGTAAAAAAGGCCCTGTTCCTATTGGATGATAAATTATATCATCTTTGTACTTTGAAAATACAGTTTTGGAAAAAACAATCAAACTCGGATGCGTCAATAACTTTTGAAAGTTTGGATAATTATCCGTAAGACTCAATTGTAACGTCGAATCATTAATCACTTTTATTCCCTTAACTCCGCTCTCTGGAACATGATTCGAAGAATTTTTATAATATGCTTGTCCTCCCACTATTTTATCTCTTAAAAGTGAACCAAACGAATTCCATTTATTTGCTGAACAAGCGAAGGAGAGAGAAAATTTAACATCCTCGGCTAACATTTTTAATGCACCTACAGATTCATCACTATGAAAATAAACATCATTTCTTAATCCAACAGTTATTGTTTTTCCATCTTGAGATGTCTTAATGCTTTTGGCGAGATTATGAACTATTTTACCTTTTTCATCAAGAATAAAGAGTGGTTCAAAAATTTGTGAAAGGATTCTTTGATTATAAACAGTAGGTGAGTAAAGCGGAAAAAAAACATCGGTCTTTTCAGGAGTGAAATAGGTGAAAACACCCCCATACTTTTTTCCTCCTAAAGCAACTTTATCATCTAGTTTTTCTTTACATGAAAATAAAAGAATGGCGATTCCAAAAAAAAATGCACTTGGTTTAGAAATCATTTTATAAAGTTAAATGATTTCTTTTAAATTAATTTTCCGATCTAACCAAATGAATGAAACCGTGACCTTCCAGTTCTTGACCTGCTATTCCAACTCCAATGTACTTAAAGAAATAAACACCATTCTCAGATTCACCGCCATCCCAAGATGGATTATTATTTACTAAATCTTCACTTGTTTCATCAAAAACTACATTTCCCCAACGGTTAAGAATAATTAATTGCAGAGATTTCAAGTTCAACCAATCCAACTCAAATAGATCATTTAATCCGTCCTTGTTAGGAGTGAAAACATTAGGTGCTTCAATAATTGGGTCTGGGAAAATACAACTTCCATCATCTACTGTTGCGTATGGGTTGTAGTTATCTGCTTCTAAATTTGTACATCCACAAACCGTTGATACAACACCTATAACACTTGTATCTGAACAAAATTGTCCTTGTTGTACAATAAGTTGAATTGTGTATGCTTGATTCATCAAAGAATCAGTAAAGACGTGTGTGAAACCACTTAAATCAGTCGTAGTGTTTGTAGTACCATCGCCCAGATTCCATAAATAAGCAGTTCCATTTTGACTCGTGTTTGTGATCGTAACCTCCAACGGAGAACATCCGGAAAGTGGAGATACACTAAACGATGCAACTGGAGGATCGAGTAAATCAACAAAAACACTGTCATTAACCGAACAAACATTGTCCGTAACAGTAAAATAATACCAACCGGAAGGAATATTCTCCCAAACAGAGGCGTCAATAAAGTTAGGGTTGTTAGCCCCCGGTCCCGTCCAATTGTAAGACGGAATACCTGTTATTCCTGTAGCTAATCCCCAGACCACGCCTGTTGGTTGACAACTAGAAGGCACAGTCCCCATAGTATCAATTGCAAGAGTTTGATTCATGGTAATTGTAACCGTATCTATATTAGAAAAATTACATTGGTCTGTTGCAGTTACTAAATAGGAAATCGTTCCATTTTGCGATATAGAGCCATAAATTGTATCGCCTGTGCCCGCGGGGACGCCGCCAATATCTGTCCATTCAAAATCATACGGTGCGTAGCCTCCCGATGCTGAAGCAAACAAAGGAATATTATCTGTTGCACATTGAACAATAGGGTCGTTTTCAGAAATATTGATAATTGGACCTTCACCTATATAAATCGTTCCTGATGAAAATATCGTGTCATTACATGGATTAATAATTTCAACTGTAATAATTACTGACTCAAATCCCTCATTAATACCATCTTGAGTAGGAATTAGTGTTATTACAACAGAATCTTGCCCAGGTAGAAAAATGATTGTGTCAGGCAAGGAGTTATAGTCAACCCCCTCTATTGCATCTCCCGTTATGGTATAGTTTATCATTAATGTATCATCAAGTTGTCCGACTGGACGAGTAAAGATAAAATTAGCATCAGTACAGCCTTCAACAATTGTTGTATCACCAGAAACAGTTGCAACAGTAACCGCAACAGCATCAGAAGCAAAACTACCGGCCTCTAAGAACACACCGGAGTCATAGGATTGGTCTCCAACGTTTGATATGGCAAGTTTAATATGATAAGTTTGATTACACTGAACTGACGCCGCAGCTGTTAGAACTACCGTTGTTCCATCATATTGAATGGCCGTTCCATAAGTTGATCCGTTGTCATTAAACACATAATATGCAGTGTTAGAGGCGTCTCCAACATTATTAATGGTTACAGGAATTCCACCAGGTATAACTGCTACATTTGCCCCGCCAGCAGGATAACCAGCAAGTGTATATGGGCCAGATATTCCCGGCCCCCACAAAAAAAGCCCAAAAGCATCATTGAATGACGAAGGAGAAAATTCTGGATACTCATCTGAACCAAAAATGTATCGGAAACTCATAGTATCTCCTGATGGAACAAAATCAAACTCTAAAACAGTTCCATTTGTAACTGTACCATTAGCAATTGCATTTAGGTGTGGGTCTGTTGAAACATTTGTGGTAGCTGGAGCATTGTTAGTAAAACTAGTTGAATTATTAGGTCCTTGTGCACCAATCCCATTTCCAGTTGTTAAAAGCATTCCAGCGTTGAAGGGAAAAGCAGGATTATTATTAGTGAATGAAGTGATGTTACTTACAGGGGTGTTCGCATTTAAAGGACTTCCGTTAATTGTAATATTGGAAGCAGTTACGCCAAACCCTAATAAAACATTGTTTACTAACTGGGAGGGCGTCTGTGCCGTATTAACAAGGATGTTTTGGGCTTTTATCACTAGACAATTTACTGTAATTACAAGGGCAATGAAGAATATCTTTTTCAAAACAAAAGTATTAGTTAATACATAAGACAACCGAAAAGTAAAATTGGTTGCATGTAAAATTAATGTTTTGTTTTTATACTTCAAAATCAATCCTTTTTAGCAACTTTGAATATCTTATTTTTTAATGATGATAAAAACACAAGAATATATTCAATCGGAAAAAGAAAAGTTTGTTTCCGAGCTGTTGGATCTACTTAAAATCCCATCTATTTCTGCCGACCCTGCTTTTAAAAATAACGTCATGAATTGCGCAGAAAGACTTGCCGAAAAATTGCGTGAAATCGGAATTGAAAAAGTTGAAAGTTGTCAAACAGCAGGTTATCCAATTGTCTATGGAGAGAAATTAATAAATCCAAATTTACCGACTGTTTTGGTATATGGACATTACGATGTGCAACCTGCAGATCCAATCGAATTGTGGGCCTCTCCTCCATTTGAACCCGTAATCAAGAAAACAGAAATACATCCCGAAGGGGCCATATTTGCAAGAGGGGCGTGCGACGACAAAGGACAAATGTTCATGCATGTTAAGGCGGTCGAAGCTATGCTAAAGGCAAATGAACTACCCTGTAACGTAAAATTCATGATTGAGGGGGAAGAGGAAGTTGGAAGTGAAAACTTGGGGATTTTTGTAAAAAACAACAAAGAGAAACTAAACGCTGACATCATTCTAGTTTCAGATACAGGGATGCTTGCAAACGACACGCCGTCGGTTACAACAGGTTTAAGAGGATTAAGTTATGTAGAAGTTGAGGTTACTGGACCAAATCGAGATTTACACTCCGGGTTGTATGGTGGTTGCGTGGCAAATCCAATCAATGTCTTGGCTCAAATGATCGCTTCTTTACATGACGAAAATGGAAAAATCACCATTCCTGGATTCTATGATAAAGTTGTTGAATTATCAGATGAAGAACGCGCAGAAATGGCAAAAGCACCATTTTCTCATGAAGAATATTGTAAAGCATTGGATTTAAAAGATGTGATGGGGGAGGCTGGTTATTCGACTCCTGAGCGCGGTTCTATTCGGCCAACATTGGATGTGAATGGAATTTGGGGAGGATATACGGGAGAAGGTGCTAAAACCGTTATCGCTTCCAAAGCTTATGCGAAGATTTCAATGCGTTTGGTCCCTGATCAAGATCCGGAAGAAATAACACTATTATTCAAAAATCATTTTGAAGCCATTACACCTAACGGCGTGAGAGTTGTTGTTAAACCTCATCATGGAGGAGAGGCAGCTGTTACACCAATCGATTCAGTTGGATACAAAGCAGCAAGCTTGGCTTATGAAAAAGCGTTTGGTAAGAAACCAATTCCTGTTCGAAGTGGAGGAAGCATTCCAATTGTTGCAATGTTTGAAAAAGAATTGGGATTAAAAACCATTTTGATGGGTTTCGGCTTGAATAGTGATGCAATCCACTCACCAAACGAACACTACGGACTATTCAATTTTTACAAAGGAATTGAAACCATACCTTATTTCTATCACTTTTTTACCGAATTAAATGCAAAATAAAAATCAAATTCTTTCCTGGTTTTCTATTCTTGTTCTTCTTACTTCGTGCAGTTTTCAGCAACCGGTATTCATAAAGTATGAGGGCTTTGATATGGGAAAAATGGACACGAAAACGGTATCTTTTACTATCAAAGCAAGCATTTACAATCCAAATTGGTATACCTTGAAAGTAAAGCCTTCTTCGCTGGATGTTAGCGCTTCGGATGGAAAACTTGGAACGTTGTACTTGGATGAAAAAGTTAAAATGAAAGGAAGAAAAGAAACATCAATAGAAGCTCCTATGCACATCGATTTGGAGAAAGGAATAATGATGAAACTAATGTCATTTAGCTTAAAAGATTCTGTGAAAATCAGCTTGAAAGGTGACGTTCGTGGCGGTGTGTTTTTCATTACAAAAAAAATCCCTATGGAGTTTTCTAGAAGTGTTTCACCAAAAGATTTGAATCCTTTTAAACGAAATTAATTTATGCTTTCTGCCGACGTTCCAAAAAAACTCTTTCTACTCGATGCTTATGCGTTGATATATCGCGCCTACTTTGCCTTTGCTAAAAACCCGCGCGTTAACTCAAAAGGGCAAAATACCTCTGCTGCGTTTGGTTTTACCAATGTGTTGATTGATGTTATAAAAAACGAAAAACCTTCGCATTTGGCTGTTGTTTTTGATCCTCCTGGTGGTTCAACGCATCGAATCGACGGGTTTGACGCTTACAAGGCACATCGAGAAGAAATGCCGGAAGACATTCGTTCCATGATTCATCCGATTAAACAGATTGTGGAAGCATTCAACATTCCAATTATGGAAGTTCCTGGTTATGAAGCGGATGATGTGATTGGAACCGTTGCTAAAATTGCTGAAAAACGAGGTTATATCACCTATATGATGACCCCCGACAAAGATTACGGACAATTGGTGTCGGAAAAATCATTCATTTTCAAACCCGGTCGAGGGGGAAATCCTCCTGAGATTTTAGGTGTCAAAGAAGTCTGTGAAAAGTTTGAAGTTGAACGCACCGAACAAGTAATTGATATTTTAGGATTGTGGGGTGATGCTTCGGATAACATTCCTGGAATACCCGGAATAGGTGAGAAAACCGCTAAAACGTTGATTGCCAAATACGGCTCAATGGAAAACCTTTTCGAACATACACATGAATTAAAAGGTAAACAACAAGAGAATGTAATTAATTTCAAAGAGCAAGGTTTAGTTTCTAAAATGTTGGCAACCATCATCACTGATTTAGATGTAGAATTCGATGAAGAAAAACTAGTAATGTGTGAAGTTGATACAGAAAAAGTCAAAGAAATTTTCACGGAACTGGAATTCAGAAATTTAGCCAAACGTCTCATCGGAGAGGAGATTGTTGTTTCATCTTCGCCAAGCAATTCAAGTGATACAGGTCAACTCGATTTATTTGGAATGCAAAGCATGGTGGAACCACAAGAACCCATAGAAACCGTAAATTACAAAACCATTGTTACCGAGCGCCCGAGCTACCATTTAATCACAACTCCAGAAGAGCGAAAAGAGTTGTTAGAATTGTTGTTGAAACAATCGCAAGTGTGCTTTGATACGGAAACTACCGACATAGATGCGTTACATGCTGATTTAGTAGGTTTTTCATTTTCTTACAAAGCACGAGAAGCTTTTTATGTGGCAGTGCCTAAAGAATTTGAGTCCGCGAAAAAAATAATTCATGAATTTCTTTCGTTCTTCGAAGATCCTTCTATTGAGAAAATCGCACACAACATCAAATACGATTTAAAAGTATTGCAACGCTATGATGTTCAGGTAGCCGCCCCGACCTTCGATACTATGGTTGCGCATTACCTAATTAATCCAGAAGCAAAGCAAGGTATGGATTTTCTTGCAACGTATTACCTGGGTTATCAGCCAATTTCTATTGAAACCTTAATTGGCAAAAAAGGAAAAGGTCAAGGAAATATGGGCGATTTAAAACCCGAAGAAATTTCCGATTACGCTTGTGAAGATGCCGACATAACGTTTCAGTTGAAACAATTATTTGACGACGAAATCAATAAACCGCATCTTTTTGACTTGTTTTATAAAATGGAAATGCCACTCGTGGAAGTGTTAAAAGACATGGAACACGAAGGAATTGCAATCGATGTTAAAGCACTGGAAGATTACTCAAAAGACCTTGAAAAAACCTTGGTTGACCTAGAAAAGGAGATCAAAGAAAAGGCAGGAATGGACTTCAACATCGATTCACCTAAACAATTGGGTGACATCTTGTTTGAAGTGCTGAAAATCTCAAATAAGGCTAAAAAGACCAAAACAGGGCAATATGCTACTTCTGAGGACATTTTACAGAAACACGAGCACGATCACCCGATTATTCCATTGATTTTGGAATACCGTCAATTGCGAAAATTGAAAAGCACGTATGTCGACACATTGCCCACCATGTGTGATAAATCAGATGGCCGCATCCATACCAACTTCATGCAAACGGTTACAGCGACAGGTCGTTTGAGTTCCAATAATCCCAACCTTCAGAATGTTCCGATCAAGTCTGAAAAAGGACGTGAAGTTAGAAAAGCATTTGTTTCAAGAAGCAGTGAATACAAATTGATGGCGGTAGATTATTCTCAAATCGAGTTGCGCATCATTGCTGCATTAAGCGGAGACAAAAACATGATAAATGCCTTCCGAGAAGGTCACGATATTCACTCAGCGACGGCTGCCAAAGTTTTCAATATAACAATTGATCAGGTTACACGAGAACAACGTGGGGCGGCGAAAGCAGTGAATTTTGGCATTATTTACGGGCAATCCGCCTTTGGTTTGGCTCAAAACTTAAATATTTCGAGAACTGAGGCAAAATCGATTATTGATAGCTATTTCGAACAATATCCGACTATCAAATCCTACATGGAAAAAACAATCGGCCAAGCGCGTGAAATAGGTTACGTGGAAACAATTATGAAGCGAAGAAGGTATCTTCCGGACATCAATTCTGCAAATGCTGTTGTTCGTGGTTATGCAGAGCGAAATGCCATTAATGCTCCAATTCAAGGTTCAGCTGCCGACATCATCAAAATGGCGATGGTTGCCGTTCATAAAGCCATGGCAAAGGAAAACGTAAAATCTAAAATGATTTTGCAAGTGCACGATGAATTGGTTTTCGATGTGCATGTTTCCGAAGAAATGCTGATGCAGGTTCTCGTAAAAGAAGCGATGGAAAATGCCATTCAATTAGCCGTTCCGATGGAGGTTGAATTGAAATTGGCGAAGAACTGGTTGGAAGCGCATTAAGTATTGTTGGTCTATTGTAATTAAAATTATTGTTTCTTTCAAAATAGATTCAATTTGTTATTGATTCAAATAACCTTTTTCACTAACCTAAATAGGCGGAAATTCAATGGGAAAATGACTTATTTGATGATGACCAACAAATTAATTTCAGAGATTAAATGTGTGATGATTACCAGCCTATAACAGCGAATAACCGCAACAAAAACTGCGATTGTCTGCAATCCGTTAAACAATAATGCGGAAAACAGTAGCTAAAATAAAAATAAAAACGTGCCTAATTAGGCACGCTATAGGTTGCTGAGTTATTACTTTATAAGCTCTGCTTAATTTAAATTCAAATTCGAGGCTAAAGTAACCCATAAAAATAGCTACTTAACTTTATTCGAACATTAATCAAGATAGGCGAATCGCCTACCAAAATGCTAAAAACCTTCTCGCAACCACAACAAAGTTAAAAAAACAATGGGGATTAATCAATAAGATGTAAAACTCGGCCCTTTAAATGGTCTGTGTTATCATTATTTCCATAAACACACCAAAGAACCGGGACTTTGCATTTAATCGTGTTTGGGCCATAACCATCTGTGAAATAAATTAATCCTGTATAGCCAGAGCGTTGGTTAATCCACGAGATTACAGGATCAAAGTTTGTGCCCCCTCCGCCTTTGAGAGTTGGTGGCGTTTTGAATTTTCTAAACTCATAAGTCATTTGTATTTGAGCGTCGCACTCAATAATTGTAATTGTTGTACCGGTTCTACTAATCTGTTGAATTTCATGCCAAAACAGACTTAAGGTTTCTTTGTCTATTGAGCCAGATGTGTCAATTGCAACAACTATTCGTTTCAATTTCTTTATTTTGACACCCGGATTCCCTTCGAATCGTTTGCTTTCCTTTCTTCTTGTTGACCTCAAAACTGTTCGGCCACACGATGAGTTGAATAACCGCAATATTTGCTTCCAAGAAACTTTCGATGGGGAAGTTGTTGACTCTATAGCTCGTTGAATCTCTTGAGGGAGATTACCATAATCCATAGATTTTGCTTTCGCATCCTTTATAACTCGATTAATAACTCTGTCGCTTGGTCTTTCTCCGTTCGAACCCCAAAACTCATGAATGCCTCTTGTTGTTGCATTTTTTTTACAGTCGTTCAGCGCACTAAAACTTATTGGATGAAGCTCTTTCGCGGAGGGATCTGTTAGCTTTAAAAGCGCATTGTAATAATACTCCATTGTTTGTCCTTCCAATAAGTTTAAATCTGGAAACATTGTCAATAGTATTGCCCCTTTAGGAAGAGGCCAAGGGTCAATGTATTGATTTACAACCAAATCCGCTGCGACATTTTCAAGAAATGGGTCTTTTTTTTGACCGCGAAACAAATGTTTGAATAAGATATGTAAAACTTCATGCTTTAAAACGCCTATTCGTTCATTTTCGGATAGTTTATGAATGAAAAAATCAGGATTTATGCTTAAAAACAACCGTTCTTCCTTAAATGAAACCGCCAATGTTTCTATTTGTGGCACAAAAATACGAGTCAGACTCGATATTACATGCGCATAAAACGATTCGTTTCTAAGGAGTTTTATTACCGAAGAAGAAACAATGGAATCTAAATTCTTTATTTGATCTGCAGACATTAAATCATCTTCACAAATTGAGCTAAAACTTCTTGATTGGCAATGACTTTATTGATTGTTACCATAGATGGGGAACCGTGTAGCCTTGCTTTTATCAAATCCTGGTGAAATGCATACCTTAAATCGCCTGGAACGATGGTTGATTTTAATAAACTTATTAACGCTTGTTCGCAATTATCCAATGGTATATAATTGGATTTAAGCTTAATAACTATTCGAGCCAATAAAGTATTTATTAAATCTAGGCGAACGCCTTGTTCAGAAAAAGTTAATCGTTTTATCCAATCTTCAATTGTTGCGTTATCAGCTTCCAGGAATTCATCTGGAGAAGGGATTTGATTTAATGTATCCTCAACGAAATTGATAAACGATTCTGCGGACTCTAAATCCAAGCAACCTTTAGCCAATACTTGAACCAAACTTTTTTCTTGAATCAAATCTGGGATAAGCTTAATTTGACTGAAGAACTGAACAAGAGTTCTTGGTGTCGTTCTTCGCATTGTAACCATTTCGGGATAGGTTAGCACAAAGTTAACTCCACGCTCATCAATTCCTGCTTCTAAAGCCCATTCTGCCCATGCTTTTTCATCAAATTTTAATGTAATGTGGATCATTCTAGTAAGCATCGCCTCATCCATTGGGGTAACGGAATAATCCCCAGAGTCAGGATTCGCTGTTACAACAATTTGCCAATTTTTTGGTAAAGACCACGAAAACATCTCAAAGTTTTGTAAAAGCTGCATCGTTCCCCGCAAAATTCGATCATCTGCACGATTAATGTCATCGAGGAGTAAAATTCCTGGTCCTTCATCTGTTGGAACCCACTCTGGAGGAAGGTAAACAGTTCTTTCATCTCCAAAAATGGTTGGGTCTGGATCAATTTTGAAAGGAAGTCCGTGCAAATCACCCATCTCCTCGAACTGGGCTGGAGCGCAATATGCTACCTTCCATTTTTTACTTCTAGCCAAGTCCATGGCTATTTCCGTTTTACCCAAACCATGTGTTCCCCAGATACATATTGGGGTAGGGCGTCTGCCTGATTGAGCTTCAAAAACTAAATTGGACTCAAGAATTTTCTCTAATAATTGAAATAACTCCTTTCCATTGACTTCTGCCCCGTAGCAATCTTGATTTTGACTCATAAATCCAAATAACTTGTATCTAAAGATAGTAAATTATGCTTTTCCTCTATACTAAAGAAATTTCCTCTAAGCCTTATGGTGGTTCTAGATAAATCAGAGGTTTTATAAAAACTTAAAAACTCGGTTAGGCAATTATCTTCTAAATCTAGATAAACCAAATTGGTCAAGTTTTTCATAGATGCGGGTAGTTTGCGTAGTTGGTTTTTTCTTGAATCAAGACGTGATATTCCGCGCCAAAACAATTCGCCCTCTGGCAGGATCTCAAGTTTATTATGAGAACACAATAATTCACTTAATGAGTTTAAATTCATGAATTCTTTTGGAATGGATGAAATATGGTTGTGACTAACATCTAAATATTCTAAATTAAGACACATAATATTCATCTCTAGAGGAAAAGTCGATATTTCATTGTCCCTTAAATTCAATCTTTTTAAATTTCTTGGTAATTCCGAGAGATCAAAACTTGTAAAAAAACAACTTGACAGGTCTAGTTTTTCCAAATTATCCATATCTGAAAGCCCTTTTATTTCATTCAATTTATTCATCGAAAAATCAAGCTCTTGAATGCTGTTTGGTAAAAAGCCTAGGCTGATGCTTGTAAGTTTTAGGCTGTCATTGAAAACAATGTTCGTAAGTTTAGAGTTGTTTTTCGTTAATTTCGGTAGTTGACTCAAACTGCACAATCTAAACTCCACCGAACTTAAAGCAGTTGCCAAGCTTAAATCTTTTGGAAGTATTTCTCCATTAACGCTAATAAATGTCAGCTTTTCAATTGATTTGGACGAATAAATGGAATTCAGCTGATAATCAGAATCTAAATCATAAAATGAACATGATTTTATTTGATTTGCAATTAATGGGAAATCTAAATCAAAGGTGTTTCTCAATGCTGATTCACAATTAATAATTAAGTTTTCTATACATAAAGCATTAACTAGTTGACTAACAACACCATTGGGGATTTCAGAAATTTTAGCGTCCAAAAGCAGTGTTTTTGGTGCCGGTAAAAAGTGGTTTTCCAAACGAAAAAGGCCCTTTCTTATCATTGAAGGGTGACTTCCATCAACACTAAACGCAATTAAAAACAAACAATCCAAATCTGATAGTTCAATTCGATTTGACCAAATTTCATCTACAATTTCATTCGGAAATATGGATATAAAAAACCCATTTTGATCCATGTTTTTAACATCATGGAGAATGTTCAATAGCTGTTCTTTTGAAAACTGATCCATTCGTATTTATTTGGGCGTTTTTATGGGTATTTCTAAAGTTCTGCCTTGTTGAATTAACTGCTGTTGGAGGGCTAAAATTTCCTTTTCGTTTATATAAAAATAAGGTCTCAGATCTATTATTTCTATTTTAGTTAATAGATTTAATAAACTCGTTATTTCTTTTAAACTAAGATATCCGGTTTCCCTTGCATAAATTATCTTTAAATTAGGGAAAATAGGATTTAATAAGGTTGGGGTGTTATAACTGAAGAAATTTCGAGTATTATCCACAAATAAGTTCTCCAAAGAAGGTATGTTTGGTAGTTTACAATTCACCGAAGTATAAGATAAATTCAACGTTTTTAGGTTTTTAAATGATTCTAAAGCTGTCAAATCGTGATGATAACCACTAAACGATAAATCCAAATACCTGCAATTTTCTTTGTTCTGTTTAGCTAATTCAAGCGAATTGTAATAACCATTACTGTTAAATATACCTTGCTTGGTCGCTTCACTTAAAAATGTTTTTCTAATTATATTTGGCATACCTGCCCTCGTTGTGCTTTCTTGATAAAACACCTCTGATTCAAAACTAGAAATCACATGAGATTTCTCAAGCGCGGTTTCTTCGCAAGTAAAATAGCGATACTCGCCATCAGATTGAGAAATATGGGTTCCTAATTTATGTATAACAAAATGAAATTCAGCTGGCGTTAGAAAGGATAATAAATAATCGATAAGTTGATTGAAAATTGAATCTGATTTTACTTGTTTGGTTGCTAGTTTTTTAGGTAAAAAGACAAGTGTTCGGGCGCTAATTTTACAAGCTTTTAATAAAAAAGCTGGGTTTTCCTTTAGTCGTTTTGAAGCAAAAACCATTGAATAAGGGTTCCTTTTTATTGCAATTAACATAACTTCCTCATCATTCTTTAATTTTGAGGGAAGGTGCTTAGCTGCAATTTCACCTGACGCCAGCATTGTCATCACTTTATTTCTTGAGTTATCACTGGCGGAGTAGAGCTTATGTTTTGCAAACACCCCGTGTTTTATAATATATGGGCGATTTAATGGGCGATCGTCTGAAGGTGGAATTGTTGGTGGTTTTGATTCTTTCTTGTGAGAAAAAATATCCAAATCTGATAGTAGATTTTCCTTTCCTAGTCGCGTCTTTTTTTCTGAATGAATTTTTTGATTAAAGTTGACTTCTGTCCAATCCATTATAGGGCCTTTTTCGCGCTTGAAGCGTTCAGGGTTAAATAAAAGCTTGTCTTTTTTATAAAAACTTTCCAAGGGGACGCTGAGTTTGTGTACATCAAACTGAAGAGCGAACCCAAGAAGTGGAAAGCCAGAAACTCGCTTAGAGTAAATCAAATTCGTGGTTAATTTAGATGCGTGTGGCTTTGAATTGTACCTATTTATAGCATATAATTTTGGGAAATGCTCCTCTATTTGTCCTTTTTTAAGTTCTTTTTCGTTTTCATTAGAAAGCACTAAAATTAACTCATCAATAAAAATTTGGTTTTTTGGGATTATTGTTTGTATGTTCTGATGTCTCTCCTCAATCGAATCAAAAGGATATGTTACGTGTAAATACGTCTGTTCATTTCCTATTCGTTTTTCCCCCAACACTTTAACAAGAATGTTTGGTCGATGGAATTCAACAGATGTTGCAGGAAGGCTGGTAAAAGATGTGCCTGGATGAAGTAAATGATAAAGATCTGGTTTTACATGAAAATCACCGATAAATTTGATGTTTGGTATCCAAGAAAAATCAATAATCAAACTTTTTAAATGAATGTTTTTAAGGTCACTTGCATTGAAAACATATTGTTTCAAAAATATATTTTCTTGATGGTTGTTGTCCCGTTCCAAAGAATTTAAATGCTCGTTTAAAGGCGTGATTGAGCCAAATGACATTTTCAGCCGATGGATAAGTTGATTGATTTGTTCATGATTCGTCTCAAACTCGATAAATAAATGAATCGCTTCTAGCTTACTGAGTCGATTAAATAGTTCCTTTGAATCTATTTTATTAGTCCCTATCTCAAATCTAACTTTCAAGAATTCAACGGCGTTTTTGGAATCAATTAACTCGTTTAATTCGTGGTCACTACTCACCGTACGCCAGCTTTCTCCTCCTAAAGCGGATAAATAAATTTCACCCAAAGATTTTTGGCGTTCAAAAATCAACTGATCTGCCGTAAGTTCATGCGATGACTGGAGTAACCTTTTCCATGGAATATCTAAAAGCTTTAAGTCTTTATTTTCTTCTAAACGAATATGTTTTACTCCTTTTGGTAGGTTATTTAATTTTATTGATTCTAACTTATTATTTCTTAAATCAATTCGCTTTACAGGGGCGATTTCGGTTAAATTAACGTGTTTTAAATTGTTGTTGTATAATAGAATTGATGAAGCATTAACGT
The DNA here is from genome assembly GCA_016866415.1 of Bacteroidota bacterium. Lineage (GTDB taxonomy): Bacteria > Bacteroidota > Bacteroidia > Flavobacteriales_D > Crocinitomicaceae > UBA952. The sequence goes on from VGML01000001.1 coordinate 45,196, forward strand.
TTTTTAATGAAAAAGAAAATTCTTCGAAATTCAAATTAGATAAATCAACGGAGAATTTTGACAATTGAATACTATCCCAAAGAGTTTTTGAAATCATTGGTTTTTTTGTCATTTCCTCAGACATTACGAGTCTAATAGAACAAGCGCCAACTATTGCCTGAAAATCCTCGTTTAAGGGCGGATTCAAATAATAATCTATGGAGCGATTATTAGTTAATTCAAACTTTTGTTTTTTGTTAACTGATAAAGAAAAAGTTTTGCTGGAAATATAACAGGCGGTGTTATGGTTTATTTTCTTTTTGATTCTTTGATCAAAACTCAAAAAACAAATTGCCTTTCTGGCTATTCTACCTTTGGTTGAACGTTCTTTCGATAAGTGAGCTAAATCAGACGTCCAATACAAACCTACTCGATTGTAATAACGATAACCATTTTCATCAGCCAAACCATTGAAATGAGGATCAAACGGATATCTTATTCCCAGAACCCTTCTGTCTTCAAAGTTCGTTTCTTTTATAAAGTTATTAAACTCATCCATGGTTGGTAATCGCCAGCCCGGGTTGTTTTTCAATGCTAATTCAATTGACTCCTCTGTAAAAAGTTGAACGGACTTATTTTTTCTATCTATCGATGGATAATCTGTTTGGGTATCATCATCCGAAATTCGCCAAAAAAGACCTGCAATAAAAACCGAATTATTCTTGATTTTAAAGTCTTTGTTCTCTAGCTCGCTTATATAATTTGTAGCATCCCCAACGGTTTTTCCTAATGCAAGAAACCTTTTTATTATAGATAATTCCCCTTTATATCTTTTAAATTCAGGGTCAACTTTATTTACTTGAAGCACCCAATTAACTTTACCGGCTAATTCAAGCAAAAAGCTGTTTATATTGCTATGAGTTCTTGAAACGTGGTCCAATCCAAATTTTTTAAGATAATACATTTGCATTCGAAGACCTCGTTTAAAAGCCCTTCCCGCCGAACGTTTTTCGTTTACAACTATTCCCGTTACCGTTTGTCTTTTGTGTCTTTTGAGAACTTTTGTTTTTGATTTCTTTAGTTTCAACGACTTTTTATAAAGTTGGTGTTGTACAAATTTTATAACTTGTTTAGAAACAAGTTCTGAATTTGAACCTGAAACGGTAATGTCATCCGAATAACGAGAATAACATAAGCTTTTATTCACACAAAATTCCAACATTTTTTTATCAAAACTAACGAGGTAAGAATTAGCAATATATCCGCTTGTTGGACTTCCTTGTGGTAAAAAACCATTAAGTGTTGTAGATGAAAGCACTTTTTTAGCTAATCCACTTATAATCAGCTGTTTCTTGTCTTCTGTTTCGTCTTTTTCAATAATCCCCAAATGAATCAAATATTTTACCTTGAGATTAAGAATATCAAACCAGAATAATTCTATTTTATTTTTTGGAATACTATTAAAAAAATTAGATATATCGAGCTTAACTACGACATCTTTCCCGATATGGAAATTAGCATTTTTAACAACACTAGATCCTTTTAAATAAGCTGTTGAAGATCTTGTTGGAAGGTATTTGTATTTAATATTTCGAGATAATACTGGATAATCACGGTGTTTTTTTAGGGTGTACAACAAATTCAAAAGTTGCTTTTGAATTTCCTTTAAAAGCGGTTTAGGCTCATAAAGTATTCTTTTGGTGCCGTCATGCTTCGGTATTACATGTTTGATATAGCATTCTTCGCTTAATTCTTCTGAAAGTTCTAATTCATGAAGTAGTTTTAAGGCATTGAATTTTAACCGAGTTACATTGAAATCTGTTTTTAAAAAATCATTTACACTAATTTGAACTATTTGATTATTTTGATCAATCATTTTACTTTCTTCTCAATACTAAAATAATAAATAAACAATGAAAGAAAACGCATCAAGTAGATTGTAAATACAAAATAGACGGCGTCTATAATATTGAAATAAAATAATAAAAAACTATAAAAAACAAGCCTTAATTGCGGGTTTAGACGGGTTTTTTATTTATTTCCTAATGTTTACATTAAACATAACCCTATCGCTTATTAAATCGCTTCTATTTGATTATCTGCCTAAATAAATCAATAAAACGGACACATCGCTTGGTGAAACACCTGAAATTCTTGATGCTTGACCAATTGTTCGTGGTGCAATTGAAGAAAGTTTTTCAACCGCCTCTGTGCTCAAACTTTTTAACTGTCTAAAATCAATGTCTTCTGGTATCAAAACATTTTCAAGTCTACTTAATTTAGCAGCCATTTCTTCTTCACGGTCAATATAACCTTCATATTTTAATTGAATTTCTGTTTGAGAGGGGATATCTTCGTGTAAAAAACTCATTTCCAAACACTTATTATTTAATTCGGGTAAAACATCCGCTATTTCTTTAAGTTGAATTTGCGGACGAGTTAATATGCTGGTTATTTTAACTTGCTGATTAATTGGTGAGGAGTCTTTTGACAATAATAGAGGATTTACCTCTGCAGGAGTGATTCCAAGCGTTCTTAGGTATTTCTTAAATTCATTTGTTCCTTGAATTTTCTTATTGACACGCTCCATTTGTTCATCGTCTGCTAAGCCGAGCTGATGTCCAAGAGGCGTCAGGCGGATATCGGCATTATCCTGCCTTAATAAAATACGGTATTCAGCTCTACTTGTAAACATGCGATAAGGTTCTTTCGTTCCCTTTGTGATTAGGTCATCTATCAAAACACCAATATAAGCTTCACTTCGGGAAAGAATAAATGGCTCTTTTTCAACACGTTTTAGATGTGCGTTTATTCCTGCCATTAATCCTTGACATGCCGCTTCTTCATAGCCTGTCGTTCCATTGATCTGTCCTGCGAAATACAGATTTTCTATTTTCTTAGTTTCGAGGGTATGTTTCAATTGAGTTGGGGGAAAATAGTCATATTCGATAGCATAACCCGGTCGAAACATTTTAGCGTTTTCAAAACCAGGAATGGATTTCATAGCCTTCAATTGGACATCTTCAGGCAAAGAAGTACTAAATCCATTTACGTAAATCTCAACCGTATCCCACCCTTCAGGTTCAACAAAAATTTGATGTCTATCGCGCTCCGCAAAACGATTGATTTTATCTTCAATACTTGGGCAATAACGAGGGCCTGTGCTTTGAATGGACCCGTTAAACATCGGAGACCGATCAAAGCCTGATCTTAACAATTCATGGGTTTCTGTGCTTGTATAGGTTATGTAACACGGTCTTTGGTTTGGTAACGCTTTTGTGTTTCCGAAACTAAACTTAGATGGGTTTTCATCTCCATGTTGTAACTCCATTTTAGAATAATCTAAAGACCTTCCGTCAACTCTTGGCGGCGTGCCGGTTTTCATTCTTCCTGCTTCGAAGCCCATAACAATTAAGTCTTCTGTTATTCCTGTTGCTGCTCGTTCTGCTGCTCGCCCACCTCCAAATTGTTTTTCTCCTAAATGTATTAATCCGTTTAAAAACGTTCCATTAGTAAGGATAACTGAATCTGCATAAATGTTAATTCCAAGACTTGTTTTAACACCAACGACACAGTCGTTTTCTACAATTATGCCATTACACATGTCTTGCCAAAAATCCACATTTGGGTTTTGTTCCAACAAAAGCCTCCATTCTGCTGCAAACAACATTCGGTCATTTTGTGTTCTTGGCGACCACATAGCAGGGCCCTTAGAAAGATTAAGCATGCGGAACTGAATGGCGCTTTTATCACTTACAACTCCAGAGCCTCCACCTAAAGCATCAATCTCCCTTACGATTTGTCCTTTAGCAACGCCTCCCATGGCTGGATTACAACTCATTTGAGCAATGGTATTCATATTCATGGTTAGTAACAACACTTTACTACCCATTTTAGCTGCCGCATTTGCCGCTTCACAGCCCGCATGACCAGCACCAACAACTATTATATCGTATCTTTCTAACATCATTAATGTTTCACGTGGAACAAAATTATTTCATTTAACTAAAGAATTAATTTGTTTCACGTGAAACAAATTTTCCTAAATAATAATTTTCTTTATCTCTCATTACTAATATATCCTCATCTGATTTATCGTTATATCCGCAAAGATGAAGAACCCCATGGTAAATTACACGACTTAATTCTTTACTAAAAGAAACATGAAAAGTTTTACTGTTATCTTCAACTCTATGAACTGATATAAAAAGATCACCTGAAATTATTGCTCCTTCAGAATAATCAAATGTAATTATATCTGTATAATAGTCATGATCCATGTAAGAATTATTCATCTCTAATAAATATTCATCATTACAAAAAACGATAGTGATTTCACCCAACTCAAATTTCTCTGATTTAATTAAGTCATTAATTGTTAAAACAAAAAATTCCGAGTCAAAACCCGGAATTTCTATATCTAAAAACTCAAACTCTATCATTTCACAAAATAGATATTCACGCTGTTACCAATTCCGTCATAGATAACATCATCAGCTAAATTTCGCATGAGAAAAATTCCTCTCCCACTTTCTTTAAGAAGATTATCTGGCGAAGTTGGATCGGGTAAATCGTCAAACTTAAAGCCCTTGCCCTCATCTTTTATACTAAAACAAAATTCTTCAGACTTGTCACCGACGGCTACATCGACAAATAATTCCTTGTTCATTTCGTTTCCGTGTTGAATAGCGTTGTTAACGGCTTCAGTAACTGCAACTAAAACGTTTCCGTAGGCATCCTCCTGAACACCAAGTCCAGTGCATACACGATCAACTAAGTTCTCTACATCCACCAATGCGTTAAAATCCGATGGTAATTTTAACTGTTCAATTATTGTAAATCCTTCTTTCATAGATAGTTACAAGAAATATTAATTCTAATTTCCATTGAAATACTGATTTGCTTTATCCTTATAATACTTCTTGTATGTTGGATCTGCAGACTTCAATAACTCAATTTGTTTTAACTTTTGTTTGTTATACTCATCAAATCGAATTTTGTTACCATAATTATCATCTTTTCCTGATTTAGACTCACGTTTTTCTTCAAACCCTCTTTCCATAAGTGCTTTTTCACTTTCTAGTAAACGCGTCATAATATCTCGCTGACGATTAATCATTTCTTTGTTAATATTTCGATTAATCAAATCCTTTTCCTGCTGCTCCAATTCCTTAATCAAAAGATTAAGTTTGTTTCCTAAGCCTTGTCCTTCTTTGTTCATTTCATTTCTTAGCTGCTCCAGCTTTTGACGAATTGCTGTTTGTTCAGCTGCCATCTTCGCAATTTCTTTATTTCCTAAGCCCAACATATTTTGACCGCTATTACTTGGTTTACTACCTGGTTTATCACCCGGCTTGTCACCTGCCTTTTGTCCACCTGGATTGGGTCCTTTCTGCATTTGCTCCAACTGTTTTTTCAACATTTCCTTCATGTCTCCTGTTGACATTGACGAACCAGGTTTCGGACGACCTTTACCAGGATTATTGCAACTTCCGTTTCCTGGTGTCTGTGATTGCATCTGAGCTTGCATGGACTGCAACGCTTCGTTCAATAATAAAGCTAGGTTATTATAAGATGTCATTACCAATTGCTGATGCTTTCCTAAATCCTTCTTCCGACGGTCTTCGATGTCTTCGATTGAAGCCTGATGATTGGTTTCTATCGCATTCAACTCTTTGTCTATAAAACTCGCTATTTTCGGCTGTCTTTTAGCTAAAGCCAACAAACTATCTTTTACAATCTTTGTATCATCTATAATTCTTCGTTGTCTACGTCCATATTTAAGATATGCGGGGTCAGAAGTGCTAACACGACCCATTTTATTCATCAAATCTTCTTGATCGAAACTAAGCGTCATTAAACTCTCTAAAATATTTCGCAAGGCATCCATGTCTTCCTCCTGCTGCTTTTGATTCGCTTTTTGTTGTTGCTGATCTAATTGTTGGGCTAGTTGTTCCATTTGATCACTGGCTTCCTTTTGTGATTCTCCAGCTTTCTTGCTCTTTCCTTTTTCAAGACTTTCTTTAGATTCGTTTAATTCATTAGAAATCTTTTCTTCTTGTTCTTTCGTGTCTCCTAAATTCATAGGATTATCCAAATCCTTATTAAGTTCATTCAGCTTATTTAAGTCGTCTTTTAATTGATCAAACTTCTTATTGATTTCTTCTTGCTTTTCGACTGACTTTTCTTCGCTTATTTTTTTATTCTCTATTTCTTTTTTTAATTCTTCTTGTTCTTTAGCTAGTTCTTTTAATTGTTTCTCTATGTCATCAATCTTTTCATTTACTTGAAGTCGCTTTAACATTTCCAAACTACGATCCAACTGCTTTTTCATGTCTTCAGTAGACTGATCCAGTTGATCCAGTTTATCTTTGATATTTTCCTTATCGTTCTTCTCTAGTAACTTCTCTAAATCTTCTAACAACTTTTTAAGCTCGTCATCCATCAACTGATCTAAGAGTTTTTCGATCATTTCCTGTTTCTCTAAAAGCTCTTTATCTATTTCAGACAATTGGTTTTTCTCCTCCGTACTTTGATTAATGTCATTTTTGATCTGCTCCAAAGACTCAATTAAGTTCTTCTGTTCATCTTGAAGTTGATTCACTTGATTCATTTTATTCCAATCAGATGACTTGGAATTTAACGCTTCTTTTTTGAGTTTTTCCACTCTTCTTTGGAATTCATTCGTTTTTTCTAATAAATCCGTCAAACCCTCTTTGGTTTTCTCTTGATCTTCGTTTCTCTTTTCAATCAATTCATCGAGCGTTGGAAGTTTGTATGTGTATGATTGACTGCGTGAAGACTTACTACCATTTACACCATCGTTATCAGAAACAACAAAATAATATTCAATTCGATCTTTCAATTGTAATTTCTCACGACGGAAATCAACTGCAAATTCATACGATATTTGTGTTCCTGAAACAGGTCTAACCATTAGTTTTTGATCCCTAGAACTTCCATTTTCACTTATAATCTTATAAACGAAATACAAACTTTTCAATCCATAATCATCTCCGATCTGTCCTTTAAAATAACGAACTCCGTCTGCAACACTGTCCTTGAATTCTTCAACATCAATGGTGGGAGGAGCATCTTTAATGACTGAAATAACATAATTCACGCTGTCTATTTTATTCTTGAAAGCGTTATACAATTTGAATTTCAGCTTTGATTCATTGTTCACTTTCTTATTCAGTTTAAACCCTAATTCTGTTTGAATTTGTTTATTTCCGTTCCAATTAACTTCTACTTTTTTAGTATTCTTAGTTAAAACACTCCATTCTATTTGAGTTCCTTCTGGGATAGTTAAATCACCAGCGTTTTGAATAACCTCCGGCGTTTTTCCTAAATAACTTGGGTATGCCAATTTTGCTTCTAATTTTCCTAATATTGATTTACCGATGACATTTAATTGATATTTATCACTCGTGTAATCGTTTGCAGTGAAATAAAAAAACGAAGATTCTTTTGGCTTTCGAATGATTCCTTTGAAAAAGTTCTTTGAAACACGATCCATTAAAAACTTGCCGTTTTCACTAATCATGTATACATTTTCAGGGAGTGAAGATCCTTTAAGAATCAAACTTATCTCAGCATCTTGTCCTTCTTCAACGGTTAATTTATTCTCATTGAGATAAAATTGAAAAGGAGCGTATTCTTCATTGTAATTCACCACACGCTCTGTTCCTTGGGTAATTAAACTTGGAACGAAAACAGCCAACAAAACAAAAACAGTAAAAATGGGTAAAAGGTAACGTAGGTATTTTTTATTTTGTCTGAAATCGATTGCGGATGTAAACGGAATTACATTCAATTGCGCGGACTTCTGAAGAACACTAGCTCGAATTAATTCTAAATTTCCTTCATTTTGATCCAATGCATCATTTAGTTGAAGGGTGTTTTTTAGTCGATCTGATATCTCAGGAAAAAAAGAGCCTATAATTTCTGAAGCTTGGTAGCGATTAATTCGTTTTCCAAATGAAACAAGTTTAGAAAGTGGAATGAATATATAACGAACTAATAATAAAACATTTACAGCTATAAAACCAAAAAATAAAAAAGCTCGCGTTCCAGAGCTAAAACGTCCAACATACTCCAACGTAGTTGTTAATAAAAAGGAAAACAGAAAAAACAAAGTGAATAAAAGAATACCCTTTATCATTTCGTTTTTATAGAACTTCCGAATGAAAGCGTCTATTTGGTCCAACAAATGTTCAAACGAACTGGTCATGGTTTGTTTTCAGCTAATTTAACTCAATAACGCAAAATGATGAAATTGTTTGCATTTTTTAAGTATTTTTCTCAATGCAAAGAACATAAAAAAAGTTTGAACACAACTCAATCATTTATTCGATCAATTTTTCTTAAGAAATAAATAAATAAAATTTTTCTTAAGATTTTTATTCTTTTTATTATGCTTGTTGATATGTTACAAAATTTTTAATGGAATGTTAGGAATTTACATGATTAACATTTTTATTTGCGTTTTTAACAAAAAAGAAATAACTAACTATTTTTAAATCAATTATATAACAATAAATCAATATTTAATAAATTAGTAACAACGTTTAAAAATAAAAGCTATTGTTAATATCATTTTCGTTTATAATTCGTGTCAAAGTTTTGTAAAATTCGAGCTAAAAAAAGGTTGCTCGTTCAATAATGTTTTGGTTAGGAAAAATAGTTTAATAATCCTAGAAATATCTTTTAAAAGTTTTGAACCTTAATTAACAAATCATGCTGTTTTTTTGTTGAAAGAATGCTTTTTACAATTCATATTGAATAGCGTTTTCAATAAAAACTAAATTCTTCCTTGTTTAAAACTTGACACATTTGTTAATTCAAATTACTTTTACAAAAACAAACGACGATGTCAGAGAAAGTAATTCCAATCGGTGCAGATCATGCCGGTTTTAGTCTCAAAGGAAAGATAGTTCATTTTTTAGAATCAAAGGGTTATAACGTTCAAGATTTTGGATGTTTTTCTAAGGAAAGTATTGATTATCCTGATTTTGCTCACCCGGTAGCAGAAATGGTTGAACAAAATAGTGGTATGTTGGGAATTTTAATTTGTGGTTCTGGAAATGGAATTAACATGACTGCTAACAAACATAAAGGAATACGAAGTGCGCTATGCTGGAATAAAGAAATTACAGAACTTGCCCGTCAACACAACGACGCTAATATCATCGCTTTACCTGCACGTTTCATTTCAGAACAAGAGGCTATTGAAATAGTTGACACTTTTTTAGGCACAGCATTTGAAGGAGGAAGACATCAGCGTCGTATCGATAAAATTTCTTGTTAATGCAGATTAAATTTTTTTTCTCACTAGCCATCTTATTTTCGTTAAGTAAATTAATTTCTCAGGAAAACTACCATTATAAATTCAACGGTTCAAAAGACACTTTTTTCCTCAGGGATTATGCAAATTCCTTCTATACAGAAAAAGGGTTTCCTGTAAATTTAGATGGTGCTTTTATCATAGAGCCAACAAAAAAACACCAAACATGGGCAGTTCATACGCTTGATACGGTTCGAAGAACTACCGCTACTTTTCTAATAGCAAACTATGAAATCAATCCAGAAACACAGGAGCGCGAAAAAGTTATCATTGATAAATTTATAGTGAAAATCAAAGGGGCTATAAAACCTGTCTTATGGTTGGGTAACTCAGTTTCAGGTGAAAAAATTGATACAACAGCTTTCAATGTTCATGTGGAATTTGATAATGATTCAATAAAAGCAGAATATAAAATAGAAAGTTTTGATTTGGTATATGGTTCCACTATTTTTTCGTCAATAGGTAAAAGTCTTACCAAAAGCATGATTGATTTTATACTTGCTCTTAAAAAAGATGAAAAAGTTTTGTTGGATGTGACATGCTCAGATTTACGCGGAACAAAGAAGCAAATAAGAGGGAGCTTTGTTAGGTAACGGTTTCGGGCTTTACGTTGGTGGGCTTTTGAAACCGTAAACTGTCTGCCAGCACCAACGTTTATTAGTTGCTCAAATGTTTGTATTCGC
>VGML01000002.1 GCA_016866415.1 Bacteroidota bacterium
TGCATATAGTGATGGATTAATTATAAAAAATATTTCTGGAAAATTGATAATTTACAATTTGGATGGTTCAATTTCTAAAATTATTGATTCGTCTGCAGCAGAAAACTTAAAGTTTAAAACAGGTATTTACTTTATTTATTCAAATCAGCTTAATAGTTCTTTCAAGATACTAGTTCCTTGATGAAATGAAAGTTCTTTTTGGAATTTCATTTATTGGGTTATACTTTATTTCTTTCAGTCAAAAGGGATCTGTAAAAGGCATTGTAAAAGACGATGCAAATCAACCTATTCAAGGAGCCTCTATTATATATAGAAAAGATATAACTGTTGGTGCAACAACAGATGAAAAAGGTAACTACGATTTAATAATTCCTTCTGGACCAGCACGTTTGGTTTGTAAATTTACAGGGATGAAATCGGATACAATTACAATAAACGTAATTGAAAATCAAACCTTGGAAATCAATTTCAACTTACAACCTTTCGTCGTAAATCAAAAACAAGTTGAAATAAAAGTAGGAAAGTTTGATAAACCCATTGAGGAACAAACAGTTACCATGGTAGTTCTAAAGCCCGAATTAATTGAAAACAAAAATACGCGTAGTATTGAAACAGCGTTGGATCAAACACCTGGACTAAATATATTGGATGGCGAGCCTCAAATACGCGGAGGAAGTGGGTTTACGTTTGGTGTCGGTTCCAAAGTTGCAGTAATTGTGGACGATATGCCTATGCTTTCAGGTGATGCAGGAAGACCAGAATGGGGTTTCATCCCAGTGGAGAACATAAGTCAGATTGAAGTCATAAAAGGCGCAGCCTCAGTTCTTTCAGGAAGTTCTGCCTTGTCAGGTTCCGTTCATATTCGAACTGCTTATCCGAAATCAAAGCCGTTGACAAAAATCAATGTTTATTCTGGTGCTTATTCTTCTCCACAAGATAAATCAATGAAATGGTGGAGTCAGTATCCTGGAATTTACGGGGTGAATTTCTTACACTCACAAATGTTTGGAAATTTGGATTTGGTCGTTGGAGGAAATGTAAATATCGATCACGGTTATATTGGGCCACCTAAAACGGATTCGATTGTAGCAACTGTATTTCCCGATACAATCACCAATTTTTCAGAACGAGATTTGATTTCAAAACGAGGAAGAATTAATTTCAATTTACGCTATCGTTCCAAGAAAATCAAAGGCTTGAGTTACGGATCAAATGGTAATTTCATGTTGATGCATACGAATATGCCTTTGGCATGGCTAAACGATTCAAGTGGTTTGTATCGAGCATATCCGGGTGCCATTTTCCTTCAGGATCAGTTCATTTTTAATGTCGATCCATTCGTGAATCTTTTTACTCAAACAGATGGGAAACATTATTTCAGAACTCGAATTTTACATGTGGATAACGAAATGAGCGCCAATCAATCCAATCGTGCGACGACATTTTACGGAGATTACATGTTTCAAAAAAGTTATCCAGAATTGAAAAATCTAGACTTCATAGGTGGAGTGGCATCAACATTTACAAATTCCTTTGCCAATATCTACGTTGGTTCAGGATCGCCTAACAATCAAATGCTAAACATCTCAGCATACACACAACTGGAAAGTAAATTCAATAAAGCCTTGAACGTTTCAGTCGGAGGAAGATTAGAGTACTTTCAATTAAATGATACAATTACAGCATTAAAACCAATCTTCAGAGCTGGAGCGAGTTTAAAGTTGTATCAAGAAACATTTCTTCGCGCATCCTATGGTCAAGGGTATCGTTTTCCTACGATTACGGAACGATTCATAAGAACTGGTGTTGGTAATTTTGGTGTTTTCCCAAATCCTAATTTGAAACCGGAAAGCAGTTGGAATGCAGAAATTGGAATAAAACAAGGATTAAAACTCGGTGGTGTGATGGGTTATTTAGACATCGCTGGATTCTGGCAACAATATCAGAACACAATCGAATACATGTTTGGAATTTGGAGGCAATTCACTGGAGATCCTCAAACACTGGGTCAATCTGCAGGATTTATGTTTTTAAATACTGGAGAATCACGTGTCACGGGATTAGATGTGTCATTTGCAGGTCAGGCGAATTTATCTGAAAATTCCTCCCTCACTTTTTTAATGGGATATAATTACATTGTTCCAAAAACGTTGACTCCTGATTTCGTTTATGCCCAAGATTCATTGAATCGCATATTTACTTACAATTCAACTTCCTTGGATCCATCTAATAGAATTCTCAAATATCGTTTTCTGCACAATGCTAAGTTTGATGCTGAATTTACATACAAGAAAAAATTATCAATTGGTTTGAGTGCGAAGTATTTCTCGAAAATCGTGAATATGGACGCCATTATTAAAGATTTCGAAGAATTAACAACTGATACAACATCAGACATTGGAAATTGGCTTCAAGATTTACGTTATATGGATTACTATGATTCGCATCGCTTTGGAAATTGGATTTTTGATGCTAGGTTATCCTACAATTTGAATGAATCTCATAAACTAGCAGTGATTGGAACAAATATCTTGAATCGAACTTATTCGTTAAGGCCTCTTAAAATTGAACCACCACGTAGCATTATGGTTCAATATACTTATCGAATCGAAGGAAAAGAAAAAAGAAGATAAAGTAAGAAAAGGATATCGTTGACTTTAAAAATTTTCGAGTTCGAATCTTAACCAATTTAGCGCAGACAATACGGTCATTTGCATATTTCGTTCCCGATTGTCGCCAAATTGAAATTTCCTGGCAATCGTTTTATTTTTAAACGCAATGGCAATCCAAACTAAACCAACAGGTTTATCCTCCGTGCCTCCGTTGGGTCCAGCAATTCCAGTCGTTGCGATGCAAATATCAACACCCAATCGCTCTTTTGCTCCGTTTGCCATTTGCATTGCAACTTCTTCACTTACGGCTCCGTGACTTAAAATTGCGTCAACTGAAACATTCGCCAACCGATGTTTTTGGTCATTGCTGTATGTAATCAATGAACCTGTGTAATAATGAGAAGCACCTGAATTACTGACAATTGTATTCGCTAACAGTCCGCCTGTGCAACTTTCAATGGTTCCAATGGTCAAACATTTTTTAGAAAGTAATTTCCCAATTATTTCAGGTATGGTATCTTGTTCAAATCCCCAAAGTGCTTCGGGAATAATTGACTTTAATTCCTTAAAATACGAATCAATTTTATTCGAGTCAGATGCTCCGTTGTATGAAGTAATTCTCAATTTAACCATTCCGGGTGAAGGCAAATAAGCCAAACCGAATCCCTCTTCGCGAATGCGATTTTCCCAATCTTTTATTTTTTCAGCAAGAAAGGATTCTCCAATTCCTTGAGTCAATGCCGTTTGGTGATAAATGGCTTTTAGGTTAAATCTTGATTTTAGTCGTGGAAAAACTTCCTCTGTCATTATTCCTTTCATCTCGTAAGGTACACCAGGTAAACTAATCGTGATGACATCATTCTTTTCAAACCACATTCCACTTGCCGTTCCGTAACTATTGTTTAGAATAATACAATTTTTCGGAAGTGCTGCTTGTAAATTATTCGATTCCAACATCGGACGATTTCGTGCTGCAAAATACGCTTGAATTTTCTCCAAGGTTAGTTGATGAATTTCAAGTTCGGTATCGAAGAATTCACAAAGTGTATGTTTTGTAATATCATCTTTGGTTGGACCGAGACCTCCTGTTATGATTAAACAATTTGTAGTTGGATGAAGATTTTCAAGTGCCGAAATGATTTCAGTTTTATCGTCTGAAATTGTTTTAACTCGGATAACACGTGCTCCCATTTTCGAAAGTTCAGAGCCAATCCAAGAAGCGTTCGTGTTTATCGTTTGTCCGATTAATAATTCATCGCCAATACTCAGAATTTCAACAATCATTTTCGCTTAAATTTCGCTATTGATTCAATATGCCCGGTGTGTGGGAATTGATCAACTAATGCATATTTCTCTAATTCAAATCCTGCATCTCGCAAGGTTGAAGCATCTCGCGCTTGCGTAGAAGGATTACACGAAATGTAAACAATATTTTCAGCTCCAAGTTCGATTACTTTTTGCAACGTTTTTGGCGCAATTCCAGCTCGTGGTGGATCTAATACAATTGTAGAGATGTTTCCTTGATAATTTGGATATTCTTTCAGGAACTTTCCTACGTCCGCAGCGAAAAATGAAATTGAATTGATATTGTTTTTCTTGGCATTTGTTTTTGCGTCCTCTATTGCTTTTGCAACGATATCCACTCCTACAATTTTAATATCTGGATTTCGCTTCGCCAGCATTTGCCCAATTGTTCCAGTTCCACAAAACAAATCCATCACCACCTTATCCGAAGCAATTTCCTCCTCAAAAACAAAATCGAGTGCCTTCGCATACAGCAATTCAGCGCATTTCGGATTCGTTTGAAAAAAGCTTTCCATACTTATTTCAAACTTCAGTCCAGATAAAGTTTCCTCTACCACAGGTTTCCCATAAAGAAGTTTGGATTCTCCATTTTCTATTTTCGCTCGATCCGCAACATTGTCATTTACCGTGTGCTGAATACCTGCGATTCGTTCACCAAAAAGGGAGAGAACAAATTCTACAAAAGCATTTCGATTGAATTCTTTGAATCCGACAGATGATGTAACAAGATTTACCAACAGTTTATCTTCCGCGAATGACTTTCGAATGACAATATGTCTAAAAAAACCAATCTTTTTAGGTGGATGCCAAGCAGGTAAATCCGTTTTTTCAAGAAATTCTCGAATCAAATGAAGTTTCGATTCCCATTCTTGATCAAAAAGTCCAGAAGGTTTATTCAAACTTTCTACCTTCCACCAAGTTCCTCTACGTTTAAAACCAAGCGCAAAAGCGTCGTCTTTTTCTGTATCAGTTTCTAAACAATGTTCAATGGATGAGAAACTATACTCCATCTTATTGCGATAAAAATAATGATTAGGCGACGAAATGAATACATCAAATTTTGAACGAATTTCTTGAATTCCTGAAAGACGATAAAATGTTTCTAATGTTGATTCTTTCTTAACTTCCTCTTGAACCTCAACTGGAACTCGAATATAAGGACCACCTGAAATTTCTTGGAATTGAGTCTGAGTTTCTTGTTTGGATCGATTTAATATCTCGATCAACTTCGCCTCAGCGTGCTTTTTTCGTTTTACATCAATTTTAGCTCGAACGACTTGACCAGGAAACGTATTGTCAACAAAAACAATAAACTGACCTTCTTCAGATTGAATTTTTGCAATTCCACGACCACCAAAAGCGTAATCGGTAATTTGTAATTCAACTTCTTGACCTCGATTGAACATATTAAATCATACCTCGAATAACACCTTTGTCTGATGATTCAATGAAAGAAAGAATTTCATCACGATTTTCACAAACTCCAATAGCTTCTCTTACCGCAATTATTCCTTTTGACAAGTTACTATTTTGCACATATAGAATGCGATAGATATCCTCGATTTGTCGAACCAATTCATCTGAAAACCCTCTTCTTCTCATTCCAACAGAATTTACTCCTGCGAACGTGAGTGGTTCTCTGGCTGCTTTAATGTATGGCGGGACATCTTTTCTGACTAGAGATGCCCCACCAATGAAAGCGTGTTTGCCAATTTTTACGAATTGTTGTGCAGCAACTTTTCCTTCGAGTATTGCCCAGTCATCGATTTCAACATGCCCAGATAAACCCGTGTAACTTGCCAAAATAACATTATTCCCTATCTGACAATCGTGAGCGACATGCACATAAGTCATTAACAAACAATTATTACCAATCGCCGTTTTCCATTTGTCCTTGGTGCCACGATGAATGGTAACGCATTCCCTGATTTTCGTATTGTTACCAATTTCAACCGTCGTATACTCGCCATCAAATTTCAAATCTTGAGGTATTACACCAATAACTGCACCCGGGAAAATCTCACAACCTTCTCCTATTCTTGTTCCTGAATAGATAGTTACATTTGGATGAATTCGAGTATTCTTTCCAATGATTACATCCTCATAAATTGTAGAAAAAGCGTCAATTTGGACATTTTCTTCGATTTGAGCATTTGCAGATACGGAGGCAAGTGGACTTATCATGCTTTGTCTTTAATTACTTGAGCCAGCATTTCAGCTTCCATAACAACTTTTCCATTAACATAAGCTTGACCTCCCATTTCTACAAGCCCACGTCGAATTGGAGACAACAATTTCAATTCAAATACCAACGTATCTCCTGGGAGCACTTTCTGTTTGAATTTAACATTATCTATTTTCATGAAATAAGTTGAATAGAGATTTGGATCCTCAACTTTACTCAATGCGAAAATTCCACCGACTTGCGCCATAGCTTCAATTTGCAGAACACCAGGAAAAACTGGGTTCCCAGGAAAATGCCCCGTAAAAATAGGCTCATTCATGGTCACATTTTTAACACCAACAATCGACTCTTCTTGAATTTCCATGATTTTGTCAACCATCAAAAATGGGAAACGATGAGGGAGCATGCGTTCAATATCATTGATGTTATATAGCGGTTCTTTTGTTAAATCAAAATCTCTTGGAGCACTTTGTTGTTTCTTAATCTGTTCTTTCAACACTTTTGCAAAGCTAACATTACCAAAATGTCCTGGTCTTGCGGCTAAAATGTGTGCTTTAATTGGTTTTCCAACTAAGGCCAAATCACCAACAATATCCAAGAGTTTGTGACGAGCAGGTTCATTTTCAAATTGAAGTTTCGTGCTATTCAATACACCAATCCCCTCAATAGTAACCTGTAAATTTTCTTTACCAAGAAGTTTAGCTAACCGATTAAGCTCATCTTTACTGATATCAGCTTTATCAACAAGAACGATTGCATTATCCAGATCTCCGCCTTTTATTAAATTATGTGTTGCCAAATATTCCAATTCCCTCAGGAAAACAAAAGTTCGACAAGGTGCAATCTCAGAATTGAACTCACCAATGTTATACATACTCGCGTGCTGAGTACCAAGAACTGGAGATTTGTAATCAACCATAACTGTTAAACGGTAGTTCACATCAGGAATAGCAAGAAATTCGATGCCTTTTTCGGCATCTTCCCACGGTATATTCTCCGTAAGCTCAAAATATTCTCTTTCTGCTTCTTGTTCTTCAAAACCAACATTTAAAATGGCATCAACGTATGGCTTGGAACTACCATCCAAGATTGGAATTTCAGTACCGTTAATTTTAATTAATGCATTATCGACTTGACAACCATAAAGTGCAGCAAGAACATGCTCTGTCGTATGAACTTTGGCACCTTTGAATTCAAGAGTTGTTCCTCTTTCTGTTGAAATAACGAATTCGACATCCGCTTTTATTATGGGTTGTTCAGGTAAATCAGTGCGCTGGAATTTGTATCCATGATTATCTGGGGCCGGGCAAATCTCAATATTTACTTGATCTCCCGTATGCAACCCAACTCCGTTTAAGGAAATGCTTTCTTTGATTGTACGCTGTTTTTCTGACATACTTATTTTTTGCGTAAAGTTTCTAGCTCCTTTTCCAATTCGGCTAGTTTATTTAAAATATAGGGCAATTTTCTGAATCCAAAATAGGATTTTTTAAAATCATCTAACGGAATTCCAGGAGAACCCATGAGTGTTTCTGATTTTTTTACAGACGAAGGTATTCCTGATTGAGCAACGATTTTCGTTCCATCAGCAATGTGCAAATGTCCGCTAATTCCTGCTTGACCTCCAATCATAACACTTCTACCAATTTTTGCTGAACCAGCTATTCCAACTTGCGCAGCCATTGCTGAATTCTGACCAACCTCAACATTGTGCGCAATTTGACAAAGATTGTCAATTTTGACTCCTCGTCTGATAATGGTTGAGCCCATCGTTGCCCG
Organism: Bacteroidota bacterium; assembly: GCA_016866415.1. Classification (GTDB taxonomy): domain Bacteria; phylum Bacteroidota; class Bacteroidia; order Flavobacteriales_D; family Crocinitomicaceae; genus UBA952. Next base: position 7,882 of record VGML01000002.1, read on the forward strand.
ATCGATTGAACAATTAGAACCAATCTCTACGTTATCTTCAATGATTACATTTCCAATCTGTGGGACTTTTTGAAATTCTCCTTGCTCATTTGGAGCAAATCCAAAACCATCAGAACCGATTACCGTTCCTCCGTGAATGATGCAATTACTTCCGATTTGGCAATCCTGATAAACAATTACATTTGGATGTAAGGTCGAATTATCTCCAATCTTGACTCCTTCTCCAACAAAAACATTTGGATAAATCGTAACGTTTTTGCCAATAAGAGCATTTTTACTTATGTATGAAAATGATCCTAAATAAAGTCCTTCACAAACTTCAGCTGAAGGATGAATGAAACTATTCGGCTCGATTTCCGGATTTTTCTTGCCCAGATTATTGTATACTTCCAACAATTTCGCAAAACAGGCATACGCATCTGAAACTTTAATTAAAGTAAGGGTCGAAGGAAGTTCTTTTGAAGCTTCAAAGGTGTTATTGACGATGCAAATACTTGATTGAGTTGTATAAATATACTCCTCATATTTTGGATTGGACAGAAAAGAAAGTGCTTGTGGGTGTCCTTCTTCAATTTTTGCTAAACCTTTGACGGTTATTGTTTTATCACCAACAATTTCACCTTGAAGTATTTCAGCTATTTGCTCTGCCGTAAATTCCATTATTCAAAATTAAAAAAAGACTTCGTTTGATTAGTTAAAGAAAATTTCAACTTATTAACAAGGAATTATTTACACGATGAATCGAAAGACAAGTCCATTTTAAATATTTCAATTTTATCCATGTGCCATAAAGCAAATGCACGAATTTCACGATTCTTTTTATCCCTGAAAACAAGACAATGTTCGGGCTTAGGCCTCCTTTTTAAATTTGATTTTTCAAAATCAATGTATCCATTTTTCCGAATACGTTGAAATAATTGATCATTATCTTTAACTAGAATAACTTCTTTCTGACAATTCAGTTTATCCGTGGTATCCACATAAAGAAAATTTCTTTCTTTTGGAAAATAGATAATTTCTCCTATTCCTTTGATAGAATTTGTTGCGCGACTTGTCTTTTTTTCTTTCAATAGAACTTCAGACAAGAAACTTTCTTTCCCCAACGTTAATAGCACTATAAATTCTTTACTTGATTTGGCTTTACAATCAAAATGATACACTTTAAATTGATCTGTTTTTTTACTTTTTTGAAAGTCAATATCACTGTTGCGCAATATCTGAATTAACTCCTTTTCTGAAAGATCTAGTTTTTCAAGTTCTTTTTTATTTTCGTCGTTAATAACAAGTAAGCGCTCAAAAATCGCAGTTTTTACTCGGTTTTCTGGTGTCCAAGCACAACCTTTATTTTTAAAAAAGAAAATGACAAAAATCAAACCGATACCGAAGCCGATTCCATAATATTTTAATCTTCGTAAGAAATTCTCCATAGGGCAAAAAAAAACCGCCAATAACTGACGGTCTTAAAAAGTTTGTATTACGTTATAATAACGCTTCCAATTTTGAAACCAAATTCGCCTTCGGAACAGCACCAACCGATTTGTCAACTACTTCACCATTCTTGATGAACAAAACCGTAGGAATACTTCTAACGTTGAATTGCGCAGAAACAGCTGAGTTTGAATCCACATTTACTTTTCCAATCACCGCTTTTCCCTCAAATTCTGTCGACATTTCATCGATCAACGGTCCAATCATGCGACAAGGGCCACACCACTCTGCCCAAAAATCAACTATTACGGGCTTATCCGATTTCATAACCAATTCGTCAAAATTCGCGTCTGTTATTTCTAATGCCATTTTAAATATATTTAATTAATAAAAGTCCTATCAAATAGATAGGTGCAAAATTACATGTTTTTCATTTACAAGAATAAAACCAATGTTAAAAATCTGACAAATTGTCTATTCTGAAATAAGTTTTCGATTTAATTCAATTAACTCTCCAATTCTTCTTTTAAATATCTCGCAGTATGAGAGAAATCAATTGCTTTTTGGATCATTTTTTCAGGAGTTCCAGAAAACAAAATTTTTCCACCTCCACGACCTCCTTCAGATCCGAGATCAATGATGTGGTCAGCAACTTTGATTATATCCAAATTATGTTCGATGACCAAAACTGTATTTCCCTCGTTTACCAAACGTTGGAGAACACCTAACAACATATTGATGTCCTCGAAATGAAGTCCGGTGGAAGGTTCATCCAAAATATAAAACGTTTTTCCTGTTCCTTTTTTTGATAATTCAGATGCTAATTTGATTCGCTGCGCTTCACCTCCCGACAGCGTGGTTGACGATTGACCCAACGTCAAGTATCCCAAGCCTACACTTTTTAAGGTATCTAGAATTCGGAATATCTTCGGATGATTTTCAAAAAATACAACTGCATCCTCAATCGTCATATTTAAAACATCAGAAATGGACTTTCCTTTGAATCGAACTTCCAAGGTTTCACGGTTGTATCGTTTGCCGTTGCACGTTTCACATTCAACATAAATATCCGGAAGAAAATTCATTTCGATTAACTTCAAACCACCACCATTGCATGTTTCGCATTTTCCACCTGCGACATTGAATGAAAATCTGCCTGGCTTGTATCCGCGAATCTGGGATTCCGGAAGAGAAGCGAACAATGTTCGAATTTCATCAAAAACTTTAGTGTATGTAACGGGATTGGAACGTGGTGTTCTACCAATCGGACTTTGATCAATTTCAATCACTTTATCAATGTGTTCAAGACCTTCGATTTTTTGGTATTCCAAAGGAATTCTTACCCCATCATAAATGTGTTTCAATAAAATGGGGTAAAGCGTGTAATTAATTAACGACGACTTCCCTGACCCCGAAACACCCGTCACGCAGGTAAAAGTTCCCAACGGAATCGACAAATTGACATTTTTTAAATTGTGTCCATTTGCTCCAGAGAGACGAAGTTCATTTCCATTTCCTTTTCTTCTCGACTTTGGAACTTCGATTGATTTTGTTCCGTTCAGATATTTTGCTGTGAGTGAATCTGAATTTAATATCTGATTTAAATTCCCTTGTGAAACAATTTGTCCACCGTGAATACCTGCTTTTGGACCAATATCCACCACAAAATCGGCTTCTTCAATCATTTCTTTATCGTGCTCAACAACCAAAACCGTATTACCTGTATCACGAAGTTTTTTAAGTGACTGAATTAACTTAGTATTATCGCGTTGGTGCAATCCAATCGAAGGTTCATCGAGTATATACAATACATTCAACAATTCAGTTCCAATTTGTGTGGCCAGTCGAATTCGTTGCGCCTCACCTCCAGAAAGACTTTTCGAAGAACGATTCAGCGTGAGATACTCCAAGCCAACATCCAAAATAAATCGCAATCTTGATCGAATTTCTTTGATGATTTCAACAGCGATGCGATTTTTGTCTGAATCAAGTTTGAATTCAATTTCTGAAAACCAATTCCACAACTCATTCAATTCCATTTGCGTTAAATCGCCGATCTGTTGATCTCCAATTTTAAAATGTAACGCTTCTTTTCTCAAGCGAGATCCATTGCAATCAGGACATCGTTTTTTATTCATGAAACTCATCGCCCAACGTTGGATAGCCCTATTTCCTTCCTCGGCATATCGAGTCATAAACTGAATAATTCCCTCGAACGATTCAACATTTGACTTCGGTGAAATTTCCATTCCTTCGTTGCCATAGAGTAGAAAATTCAAAAGTTCCGATTCATATTCTTGAATTGGTGAATTACCGTTAAATCCATTTTTAATCAGTAATGATTCAATTTTTTCAAAAATCCATGTTCGTTTGTATTCACCAAGTGGAGCGAAACCACCTTTCTTTAGCGAAAGTTGAGAATTTGGAATAATTTTATTCAAATCGACTTCAGAAATTTCTCCAAGACCATTGCAAGTCGGACAAGCGCCACGTGGAGAATTAAAGGAGAATAAATTCGGTTCTGGATCTGGATAGCTAATTCCAGTTGTAGGACACATCAAGGAGCGACTGTAATGCCTTACGTTTCCATTTTCGAAATCCATTACCAACATGCTTGAATCGCCCATTTTCATGGTAGTTACGATTGAATTGTATATGCGTGATGATTCTGCTTGACCAATAACTAATCGATCCACAACCACTTCAATGTCGTGCATTTTGTAACGATCCAAACGCATTCCTTTTTCAATGTCCTGTAATTTTCCGTCAACTCGCACTTTGTTGAAACCATTTTTTAGAATCTGTTCAAAGAGCTCTCGGTAATGTCCTTTTCTACCTTTTATTTTTGGAGCAAGAAAAACAACTTTTTTGTCTGCAAAATCGCGCTGAATGAGCTCAACAATGGCTTCATCCGAATACTTTACCATTGGCTCGTTCGTATTCAAGGAATAAGCTGTTGAAGCTCGAGCAAAAAGTAATCGTAGGAAGTCGTATAATTCAGTTATTGTTCCAACTGTTGAACGTGGTGAACGTGAAACGGTTTTTTGCTCAATGGAAATAACTGGACTTAAACCATTTATTTTATCGACATCCGGTCGTTCCAATCCACCAATGAATTGACGAGCATAGGCTGAAAATGTGTCAATGTATCTGCGTTGCCCTTCAGCGAAAATGGTATCAAATGCTAAGGATGATTTTCCGCTTCCACTTAAACCAGTAAAAACCACTAGTTTATTTCTTGGAATCGAAAGGTCAATGTTTTTTAGATTATGCTCTCGAGCGCCATAAATGGTTATAAACTCCTCATCGTTATCAACCCGCAAATCAGTTTGATTCTTTGCCATTCGATTTAGTTGTACGACTTGAAATTTTTCAGATTTTCATTTTTTAATGGCAACTTGATTGAAAAATCACTCGGACGAGTCGTTAACTTGTTAGAGATTAACCACGGATTAAGTTTTCTAAGAATTTTCAAGTTAATTCCTCTATTTTTTGCCCATTCAGCAAGATTCGAAATTTCTCTATCAGATTTAATTGTTTTAGTTTTAAATGGATTGTAAAGTTGAGAATTCGGAATATCAAAACCATAACTTTTTGGATTCTCCATTATTAGTTTCATCGCCATGACTCTAAAAACATACCTTCCCGTTTCATTGTTCATATCCGTGTCAAAATAATGGTCGGTTTTCTGCCATTTCATATCCGACTGAACGCCTCCAATGCCACGGTTGTATGAAGCACAAGCATTTACCCAATCTCCAAATATTTCATGAGCGTTTTTGATAAAAGCACAAGCTGCATGAGTGCTTTTAGTTAAATTCAAACGTTCATCAACCTCATCATTGATAATTAAATTATACTCTTTTGCTGTAAAAGGCATGAATTGCCAGAAACCATTTGCACCAACCGGACTTGTAACCTCCGATAGATTGCTTTCAATGACTGCTAAATATTTAAAATCCTCTGGGACCTTTTCTTCAGCTAATATTCGTTCAATTTCAGGGAAATAACGGTTTGCTCTTTTCAATGCAAAAGTTGTTGAACTCTGAAAGTAAACATTGGTAATAATCTCTCGATCCAGTCTCTCACGAATATCTTCGTCTTCAAGATTAATTTTTTCTCCAAAAAAATACATTGATTTTGGAATGGCAGGAAAAGTAGAAGATTTTTTGTTCTTATCGGGATGATTGTAATTTTTTGAGGATGGTTCTGTACAACCATTCAAGAATAAAATCAAGAATAAGATAAAAGTAAAATTGAGTTTATTAATCACAATTCATTTTTTTTCGGTTCGGAATATTTCAACGTATTTCGATACAGAAGATAAAAAACGAAAATAAAAAATAATAAGAAAATCGGTGTAATGTAAATTGAATTGTGACGAACAAGATAGATTATTAATACGCTAAATAAAAACGATAAAAACCCAATCAAGGTAAAAACATACCAAACTTGTCGATCAGAAAAACCAGCGTAAACGAGATGATGTGTCGTGTGATCTTTACCTCCAACCATCGGAGATTTTCCCGCTTTAACACGATTAATAACTACGGTTAATGTATCCGCCGCAGCAGGAGTTAGGGAAATTAAAGTAATGACCAAACTAACCCAAGAATGATTTTCAGTAATTGACCCTAAATTCCACAAATATTTGATTGTAAAAAATGCCACAAAAAAACCAATAAACTGACTACCTGCATCTCCCATGAAGATTTTCGACGGATTGATATTATATCTCAAAAATCCAACAAGCGCTCCCAACATGGCAACAATTGTAAAAATCCAATAGGGTTCTTCAGAATTTCCAATGAAATAACAACAAAATAAACAAGAAAGGAGCGTGAAAAAGACTGTTGTCCCCGTTATTCCGTCCATATTATCGAGCATATTCAAGGAGTTCATTAAGACTACCACCCATAATATTGTAAGAAGGTAATCAATCCAAGCAATATGAAATAAATCAATAGATGTATCCGTGAAGATTAAAGTTATTCCGCAAACGATTTGAATAATGAGCTTAAAAACGGGTCTTGTATTATAGGCGTCATCAGACAATCCCATTACAAACGCTAGCGATGCGGCAAGAAATAAACCGACAAAAGAGGTATTTGAGAAAATATTGGTTTCGGGATCTAAAATCATGAAAAGAACTGTAGAAAATGTAAAACCAAGAAACAAACTAATTCCACCCAAAGAGGGCTTCGATTCATTGCTCCATCTTATGATAACGTCATTTTTGTTTCTAATTCCGAGCGTTTGGGAAAATCTCAATAAGATCATATTGACGATTAATGAAATTATCGCGGCGCCGAAAAAGAAAAGTAGGTGGTAGTTTAGGTCTTTTATCGACATTTTAAAAAGGGCTTAAAAAAGTTTTAAACGGCATTGCTTTTTTATCTTTTTCTGAAACAATAGGGTTTTGAATATCCCAATCAATATTTAAATCAGAATCATTCCAGAGCAAAGCTTGTTCATGTTCAGGAGCATAAAAATTAGTGCATTTGTAGCAGAAAACAGTCTCATCCTCAAGAGAACAAAAGCCATGTGCAAAACCAGGAGGAATCCATAATTGATTCTTCGTTTTTGAATCCAAAGTCAATTTTACATGTTTTCCATAAGTCGGAGAGTTTTTTCGAATATCTACCACAACATCAATTACTCTTCCTTGCATAACAAAAACGAGTTTGCCTTGATCAAAGGGAGGTAGTTGGAAATGCAAGCCACGTAAAACACCTCTGCTTGATTTTGAAATATTATCTTGAACAAAAGTGAAATTTGATTCAATTATTTCTGAATATCTCTTGTGATTGTATGATTCTAAGAAATAGCCCCGCTCATCTCCAAATAATTTTGGATAAATTGAAATTATCCCTTCGATTTCTTCTTTTTTGAATTCCATCTTTTTTTGATTTTCTTCCACCATCTTAAATGCAAAGGTATATCATCTTCATCATCTGTGTAGTATCCAGAGTCGTATCCATTCCCATACCCATATCCGTAACCATTCCCATACCCATATCCGTAACCATACCCATATCCATATCCATATCCATATCCGTAACCGTAACCATAGAACGATCGTCCTGTTTCAACTCCATTCAAAATCACATTTAAATGTTGAAGTTTTTGCACTTTAAATAATTCTTCAACACGCTGAACGAAAACGCGCTTCGAATAATTGGCTTTGAATACATATAATGGAATATCAGCGTTGGCGAGTATTTCAATTCCATCTGAAACAATTCCAACCGGAGGATTATCAATCATCACAATATCGTATTGTTCTTTCAACTTTTCCAAAATCTGTTTAAATTCTTCACTTTGAATCAATTCGGATGGATTTGGAGGAATGGGACCAGCGGTAATGTAATGTAAATTCGCGATATGCGACGTGCGAATAACACTATCAATAGAAGACATCCCAGAAATAGCACTACTCATCCCATCAATATTTTCAGCATTAAATCCAAAATGGACTTTTGGTTTACGAAGATCCAGATCAATCACGACCGTTTTTTTGCCACTAGCTGCAATCAAACCAGCCAAATTGAGGATAACGAATGTCTTTCCTTCTCCTGAAATCGAGGATGATACGGCAATAACTTTTGCATCTTTATTGATAAAACTCATGTTGGATCTAATACTTCTAATTGATTCTGCAATGCGAGACTTTGAAGATTCAGTGACCACAACTTGCGAGTATTTCATTTTTTTCTTGTACAAAGGAACCGCACCGATAAAATTAGTTTTTGGAGGTAAAAGCTTTTGTAAGTCCTGAGCATTAATTATATCATTGTATGTTAAATACCTCCAAATCAATAGACCAAAACCGCATAGTATTCCAAAAATGATAGCGACTGCATAAATTAACTTTTTATTTGGACTCAATGGAGAATCTGGAAATATTGGTGGCGTTAATATTCTATTCGTTGAAGAATATCCTGCGTTCGACAATTCATATTGTACTTTTTTCTCTGTAAACAATTCAAAATATCGATTATTCAATTCTTCCATATACTTCAATCGATCATATTCCATCGCTTTTTCAGGAAGATTATAATAGTTCGTTTCAATTTCGTTGACCTTTGAAGCCAAAAGCTGTTTATCACTCAAGAGACGATCTTCAATGACTTTCATACTTTTCTTAATCGAAGAAATCCGCATCTGAATTTTAGAATTTACGTTCTTGATTTGATTGTTATCCATTGTCAAATCTTTCAGTAAATCCTCCTTTTGCTCAAGAAGTTTATTCAACTCTTCAATTTGACGTAGTAAAGAACCTTCAAAACTTCGTTTACCGATCATCTCAGGTATCATCTTGTACAATTCTACACGATTGGGATCGATTTTAATTTTATCAGCAACCATGTATAAGGTCGTCAATTCTTCATCAATTTCCAAAATCTTTTCCGACAAATCAGACATTTTAGTTGAAAGCTCTTCCTCTAAACTTGTTGGATCAGGAATTTTCTCTCGTTTCTGATAATCCGAAAGGTTATTTTTTGAATTTTTTACGACCAGTGAAAGTGAATCAAGCTGTTGGTTGATGAAGTCAATCGTTTTATTAGAGTTGTTTTTCTTTGCTCCCTCTTGATATTCAAAATAGGATTCCAGTAATTTACTAACGACATCTCTACATAAAATTGGATTGTGATCATCATAGGTAATTTGAATTGTTTTGGCATTCATATCCATTGCCATTACGACCAAATTTTTCTTTAATTGATTGAGTAAATCAGAACGACGATTAAAGAAAAAATACAACTTATTGGTATTTGCAGCTTCTTGAAGTTCACCTAAATTTGGTGTTTCAATTATTAATTCAAAATCAGCGTTTTTTATTGATTTGTTAGGCAACCCAGAAGCTACCTGCTGAACCCCACCTTTTTCATAAATCAAATTTATTTTACCACTATTGAAAGTAATGTCAATTCTTTTACCACAAAGGGACGAGTCCATAAGAGATAAAGGTAAAATTTTAAAGCGAGTGGATTTATATAAATCTTTTGTCAACAGTTTACCCTCTGAGTATATATTAGTTGAAATATTTAATTTTTTTATAGTTTGATCTAACAAGAAATCTGAACGCAAAAATTCAACTTCTTGATTGATGTTAGTTCCTTGAGCCGCAGCAGTCACTTCACCTAGAACTTGACTTACTTTATCCTCCTCAACTATCTGAAGAACAGCATTGGATTGATAAACTGGTTTTGTATAACGCAGATAAATGAACGCTATTAAACTAAAAAGTACGATGAAAAAAAACGGTGACTTCCAATGTCGCTGAATGACAATCCCGATAATCATGGGATTAAATTCTTTGATTATTACAAGCTTTTTCTGTTGATTGGACACTATTTATTGGCGAGTTAGAGTAAATAATAGTAAAGCAGAAGTTAAAATACTGACCCATGGAGTAACCTCTGTCAAAACAGAACTTGCAATTCTAGGCTTAACATCCACATAAATATAATCGTTGCTCTGTACAATCATTTCAGCTTGCTTCAAACCTTGAATAGTTGAAAGATCAATTTTATAAATCTCTCTTTTGTTTTTATTTTTACGAATCAATTTAATTGAATTTGCACGTGCATCCTCTGAAAGTCCTCCTGCTAAAGCAATTACCTCTAATAGCGTAGTATTTACATTGTTTAAGTTAACAACTTGCGCTTGTCCCCTACCTGGAAAAATTATAATCCGTTGATTTGAAAGACGAATTTGAACAAAAGGATCGATATAATTTTTGGATAAAAGTTCTGTAAGCGTATCTTCTAACTGAATAGTTGTGAAACCACGAACATTTATTATTCCAATAACAGGTAATTCAGCCGTTCCGTCTCTGCGAACCAAGTAATCTTGTATAAACTGTTGATTATTTCTGTTAAATGTTTGACCCTCTGTCCCATTAACCCCAGACATTCCCGAAACAATGCGTTCTCCGTTATTAGTAGAGAAGAAAAACGTAAATCGATCTCCAGGTCCGATAACATAATCCTCAGTTGGTTTCATTGGAATAGAATCATATTGAAAATTCTCTCCTTTTGGAATTTTAAACATGATATTACTGTTTATGTTGGCGCAGGAATTCAACGTCAACACAACGAAAACAATCGATACTATTTTCAGAACAACTCTCATTCGAATGAACTGTTTTTCAATAATTTCAAATAGTAATTCTCCATGTCCTTCACTAATCTTTGGTAATGAAAATTATCCTTTACGAAAGACCATCCATTTTGTGACATTTTTTCGCGTTTTTTTTCATCTTCGATTAAATCAAGTAATTTTTTACCAAATTTTTCAGGATTATTTTTTGGTACCACAAATCCTGTTTCATTTTCTTTGATAATGTCTTTTACCCCTCCAACATCAGTTGAAATGACCGGAATATTGCAGGCTTGGGCCTCAATCAAACTTACTGGCGTACCTTCATTATTTGATGTCAAACAAATGATATCCATTCCAGCGTTGAACGTTTTTATGTCTTGAATCCATGAAGTTAAGCGAATATCAATTGGTTGATTTGTTTTAATTTTTTCAATTTGAAGCTCAATTTCTTTTCTTGTTTCACCGTCACCAACAATAAAAAAAACTGGTTTTTTAGTTGTTTGTCGATTAACGATTTCAATGGAATCTAGAAATAATTTGTGATTTTTAATAGGTGCCAAGCGACCAATTATCGCAACTGCAATTTGGTTGTCATTTAACGAATAGAATTCCCTTGTTTCTTTGCGCTTCCTGTCTAAATCAACTTGAAAGGTATCCAAATCAAAACCAAGAGGAATAACTTCAAATTTATTTTTTTCAGCAATTCCATATTTTTCACTCAACTCCAATTTTTGTTGTTCAGATATTGCTATTATTCCTGTGGATCTTGAGGCCAATCGCTTTTCAATTCTTCTGAAAATTTCTGTTTTAAACTTACCAAAATAGGAATGAAAAACATGTCCATGAAAGGTGTGGACAACCACTGGAACTTTACAGTCAAACGCTGCTTTACGCCCGAGCGCTCCTGCTTTTGCTGCATGAGTGTGAACAATATCTGGTTTGAACTCTTCTATGATTGTTTTTATTTTTTTTAGAGCTTTCCGATCGCTAAAGAAATTTGGATTACGCTTGAATTCTGGAATTAATATGGGTTTCACGCCATATTCCTTTAATATATGAAACGAGTCGGCTTCACCATCTTCCGGCAACCCACCAACTAAAACTGTTTCGAAATCATCAGACATAAAACGCGTCAGAAACGTGGCATTGTAAGTTGGGCCACCTATATTGAATCGATTAATAATCCGTAAAATTTTAATTTTTCTTTTGGCCGACATTTTGCAATTATTTCATAGCTTTTGTTCAAAAATAATTTTAAACGAAATGTTATAAATAGCTCGAATTCCGATTTTTGTAAAAACTAACTACAATATGCAAAAGTACGCTTTTTCCCTATCATTCCTATTGATTTTTAGCGCATTTTCCCAAAATAACGTGGAAAAGGCAGTCGCAAATTTTGAAAAAGATGCTGTCAATAAAAATGCTGAAATCAGTTTTTTGGCAATTGATCTACAAAATGGAGTAAATATTGCAAAAATAAACGCTGAAAAAGCGTTAACGGCTGCTTCCACTACCAAATTATTTCCTACGGCCGTAGCAATAGAAGTACTTGGTAGCAATAAAAAAACAAAAACAAGAATATATTATTCAGGTGAGGTTAATTCGAAAGGAGAACTCTCAGGAGATATTTGGATTCGTGGAGGTGGTGATGTTAGTTTGGGAAGTAAATATTTTTCAAAAGAAACCCAAGAACTGCAGTTTTTAAATGACTGGGCAGATTCTTTACTAAAAAAAGGTATAAAAAAAATCAATGGTTCGTTAATTGCTGATGCATCAGAATTTGGGTATAATGGAACACCAAAAGGTTGGCACGAATCAGATATAGGAAATTATTATGGTGCGTTTGCTGGTGGATTGAACTTTTACGACAATACCATTAAACTTATTCTCAAAACTTATTCAACAGGATCAAAAGCAGAATTAATTGAAGTATTTCCTGCTGTCCCAGGACTATCAATTTCGAACAGTGTTTTAGCTGCAAAAGTTCAAGGAGATGAAGCGACTATTTTTGGAGGACCTTATTACTTAAACAGAAAAATAACTGGGAATTTACCTTCCAATCGTGATCGTTTTATTGTAAAAGGAAGCATGCCCGACCCTGAGAATCTATTTGTTCAAGAGTTATTAAAATCTTTTGAAGCAAAAGGGATAGTTGTTGCAAAAGGAACGAAAACTGTTCGGTTAAATCAACTTGCGAAACCAAATTATGAAAAAGATTTAATATTACTTTTTCAGCAAGAAAGCAAAACAGTTAAAGAAATTGCTTTTTGGACAAATTATAAAAGTGTTAATTTATTTGCAGAAGGATTATTGAATTTACTTGGCTTTAATTCAAATGGTGATGGGTCGACAAATTCAGGATTAAAAGTAATCGAAGATTTTTGGAAGGACAAAATAAACACCTCAAATTTGATTTTAAACGATGGATCTGGTTTATCTCGATTAAATGCAATAAGTGCTCAACATTTTTGTGACTTATTGAAATACATGTCAACATCTAAAAATTATGAAGATTTTAAGTCTACTTTTCCCGTTGCTGGGAAAAGTGGCACAATAAGTTCACTATGCAAGGGTGGTTCAGGCGAAGGCCGAGTATTTGCCAAAAGTGGAACGCTGAACAATACAAAATCCTACGCAGGATACATTGATTCGAAAACAGGTAAAAAAATAGCTTTTGCTGTAATTGTGAATAATTTCAACTGTTCTTCGAGCGAGATTAAAAGTAAAATGGAAACAATATTAAATGCTTTAGCCGAATATTAATTTTTCAAATTCCAAGCTCTGCATTAATTATTTGCCTCCAAAAATCCGTGATTGAAGTTCCATGACAGGCGAGCATCTGGGGCACTATACTGGCTGATGAAAACCCAGGAGTCGTATTCACTTCTATAACGAAAGGCTCATCATTCACGATCATAAAATCAATCCGTGCAATTGAGCGAAGCTGCAAAAGCGAATAAATATACTTTGCTCTTTCTTGAACTTTAAATTTGACTTCTTCAGAGACTCGAGCAGGTGTTATTTCATTCGATTTACCATTATATTTTGCATCAAAGTCGAAAAACTCATTTTCAGAAACTATTTCAGTCAATGGTAAAGCTTGAATACCATCAATATTGCGATAAACACCACATGTCACTTCTACTCCATCGAGAAAAGATTCCACAATTGTAGTTCCTCCTTCTGCAAAAGATTTTTTCAGTGCAGGTTCAATTTCTGACTGTGTTTTTACCTTCGAAATGCCATAACTTGATCCCGAATCAGAAGGTTTTACAAAAACAGGTAATCCAAGTTCCTCTTTGATTTGATCTGAAGTAATCTCAAATTCACTTCTCAAAAAAATTGATTTAGCAACAGGAATTTCAAATGATTTTAAAAATTGATTACAATACCACTTATCAAATGAAAGTGATGACGCCAAAACTCCAGAGTTCAAATAAGGAATATTTTTCATGTCAAGATAAGCCTGAATTTTTCCATTTTCACCAGGATTCCCATGAATATAAACGATTCCACAATCTATTATTACCCTAGCACCATTGCAAATAAATGACGCATCATTCAAATCAAAAAAAACAAAGGAATCATCGATTTCAGCCTCCCATCCTTTCCGAGTTATTATAATTTTGAAAATCCGAAATTCTTTTGGAAAATTTTTAATAATCGTGTCCGCACTTTTTATTGAAATTTCATATTCGGACGAAAATCCTCCACAAAAAACGCCAAAGTTTTTCATTTGTAATTGATTTAATTCAAATCGAAATTACTAAATTGAGTTTTGTCTGTATTCAATTAACTTTTAAAGTTATTAGCATAAATTCTGTTAAAACTTTTTAATCAAATAACTATCTTCGTACTCATGCGACCGCTGTATTTATTTATTTGGGGATGTTTGAGTTATTCATTGAGACTTTTCTATAGAAAAATAGAAACTGTTAATTCTCCAAAGTCTTTTTTCGGAAGAACTATTTACATGAGTAATCATGCAGCGTCCTTTATGGATCCACTTGTTGTTGGCTGCTTTAGGAAACCGATCGTTTTTTTTATGACACGTTCAGATGTATTTACTCCAATTTCGAAACCATTACTTTGGTCCGTGCATATGCTTCCGATTTACCGACAATTGGATGGGGTTAACACAAAAGAAAAGAACGAAGAAGTTTTTCTTGAATGCTCAAAAGTTTTAAAAAGTAAAAGAAGTTTGCTTGTATTTGCAGAAGGATTTACGGATGATAAATTCGTTAGACATTTGAAACCAATAAAGAAAGGTGCTATTCGCATCGGATTCACTGCTTTGGAATACATCAATTGGTCTGAAAATATATATATCGCCGGTGTAGGATGTAATTACACCGAGCCCAACCGAATGAGGAGCGATTTATTAATCGCTACCTCTGATCAAATTTGCCTCAACGATTATCGAGAACAATACGAAGAAAATCCGAATAAAGTGATAAGTGAATTGACAGTGTTAGCTGAAAAAATGATGCAAGATCAAATCACGCATGTCCAAAATCCTCATTTAACAGATTTGCACGAGTCGATAATGATTTTGACGAGAAAAGGAATGAATTCGGAAAGTTATGACATGAAACTAAGTCTTCGAAGTCGATACGAATACTCTAAAAATTTGGCTACTTGGATAAACTCTGAACCAATTGAGAATCTCGAACCACTGAAAGAGGTTTCTAAGAAATATTTCGATTTATTATACGAAAGGAATTTGTCACATGAAGATTTATTCCGAATAGAAAACAACAAACTACAAATACCTCAAAACATTGTCAAAATCTTTTCTTTACTTCCAATTGGTATCTTAGGATTTATTCACTGCGCAATACCATATGCAATTGTAAAGCAATTCGTAGAAAAAAAATTAAAACGAGCTGTTTTTTGGGGGTCTACAAAAATGCTTTTATCAATGATTCTTATTGGTTTATTGAATTTGCCTATCATTTTTCTATTTGATAATCTATTTAATCTGTCAAATTGGTGGGGACTTCTATATTATCTATTAATTGGATTATTCGGGCTAGGCTTTTACCTATGTATGTCTAAAATAAAAGACCTATTGCATGTTTGGAAAATAAAAAATCTAAACATTGAAGATCTAAAAGATAGTAAATCACATTTTGTTGAACTTATAGAAAAAACTGTTCCGAAAGAATTTTTGTGAACTTTGTTAAATTAAATTTGTTTTAAACTTGAAATGGCAATTGATTCGAATCAACAAGAAAAAAAGATTGAAAGGCTAAAGAAGCCAAATTGGTTGCGCGTAAAACTTCCTACAGGTGAGAATTATCGAAAAGTTAGAGGTCTAGTTGATCAACACAAATTACATACAATTTGCGAAAGCGGAAGTTGCCCTAACATGGGAGAATGTTGGGGCGAAGGAACTGCAACTTTCATGATTCTCGGTAATATTTGTACGCGATCTTGTGGATTTTGCGCCGTTCAAACGGGTAAACCAGAGCAAGTGGATGAATTTGAACCCGGACGAGTCGCTAATTCCGTAAAAATAATGGGAGTGAAACATGCCGTAATAACATCTGTAGATCGTGATGATCTCAAGGATGGAGGTTCAACCATTTGGGAGCAAACAGTTCGCGCCATTCGCAATCAATCACCCGGCACCACCTTGGAAACATTAATTCCCGATTTTGCAGGCAAATGGGAAAATCTTCAAACGATTATTGATGTTGCTCCAGAAATTGTTTCGCACAACTTGGAAACGGTTAGAAGACTTACAAAACAAGTTCGAATTCAAGCAAAATACGATCGAAGTCTAGAGGTTTTATTTCGCCTGAAAAAAGGAGGCATGCGAACTAAATCTGGAGTCATGTTGGGATTAGGAGAAAGTGAAAACGAAGTACTTGAAACCATGGAAGACCTCCGTCAAGTAGGAGTTGACATTCTAACATTGGGTCAATATTTACAGCCAACGCTAAGACATTTACCGGTAGCTGAATTTATTACTCCCGAGCAATTTGAAAAGTACCGAATAAAAGGATTGGAAATGGGTTTTCGATATGTTGAAAGTGGGCCACTTGTGCGTTCATCATACCATGCTGAAAAACATTTATTTTAAATTTTTATATTGTTAAAAAACAAAAACTATATTTTTTATATGAATTTTTCGAAATTTATAGTTAATTTGGCACATAAAATAGTAATGTAATAGTTCGTTGTTATGAATAAAAAAATATACTTAATTGGTTCTGTGGTTTTTGCAGGAATTTTAGCACTAGGTGCCGTTCAATTTTTCAATCTTGAAAATAGTGAGGGACTTTATTCTAAGAAAAAATTAGGATCCCTTAAAGAGCAATCTGCTGAGGATGCTATTCAATGGATGAAAGCTCGATACATCGATGTTACGACAGGTCAACCAATAACTCCTGAGAAACTTGCTCAGATCGAAACTAATTTCAACAAACTTCCCAAGGAAAAATCACTTGTGTGGCAAGAAGAAGGGCCTGATAACATTGGGGGAAGAACTAGAGCAATTACTGTAAATCGCAATAATTCAAATGACATATGGGCCGGTGGTGTTTCTGGTGGATTATTTCATTCATCAAACGGAGGAAATTCTTGGTCAAGAGTTGATTCATACATCGCCGCTGGGGCAAATCCTTACATTTCCAGTATGACAATGACCAAAGATGGAACTTTGTATGTTGCAACTGGCTCTAACGATGAAGGCTGGAGTGGTAATGGTGTTTGGTATTCAGAAGATTTAGGCATTAATTGGGCTAAAATTTCAGGAACTACAAGCTGTACTGAGATTGAAAGCGGTAACGTTTCAGATTATGCATGGTTAGCCACTGGTGGCGGTTTGAAAAAATGGAAATTAGGTGATGCAGCATTGACTTCAATTACAGTGGCTTCAGGTGGTTGTTTTGCTTTAAAAGTTTCAGGTGACGAACAAGTAATCGTGGCGGCATATGGTGCTAACAAAACATATGTTTCTATTGACGGTGGTGCATCTTTTACCGATAAGTCCGGAACTGCTGCGAATAATTTAGTACCAACAAGTGCACCTAGAATTGAATATGCTATGTCGCATGAAAGAAATAGTTCAGGAAATTATTCCCTTTATGCAGTTCGAACAAACTCGAATCTATTAGGAATGCATGTGTCTCATGACAACGGTGCAACTTGGACACAGTTTGTAGGAAATCCAGGGACTCCTGCTCCTTCCGATTTTAATATCTACCGCGATCAAGGAACATATAATTCTATAGTTTCTGTTGCTCCGAATGATCCAGAGATGATTTTGATAGGTGGTATTGATGTATGGAGATGGAAACAAACCGTAAACAACCCTCCATCAGGTGGTTTTAGAAAGGTGAGTGAGTGGTTTGTTAACCCAAGTTCTTCAATTTATGTTCACGCTGATAACCATGAAATGAAATGGGATAACAATGGCCGTTTCTATGCAGGAAATGACGGTGGAGTTAGTATTTCAAATAATGTTGATGCTGCTAACCCTGATGCGATTGAATGGTTCGTTGCTAACCGCGGTTACAATGTTACCCAATTCTACGGAATTGCATTTGATAAGTTTGGGGCTGTAATGGGTGGTACACAAGATAATGGTACATTGTATAATGATCATTCTATGAATACTTACAAGGAGTTTAGAGAAGTAAACGGTGGTGATGGTTTTGAGTGTGAGATTTCATTCTTTAATGAAAAAGTAATGTTCTCATCGGTTTATTATAATTCTATTTCTCGTTCAGGTGACAAAGGGCAAACTTGGACAAGTTTTGTACCTAATTTGCCAGGAACTTATGACGATCCAGGAACTGACGGAAGTCCTTTTCACCCATTCCATACGGAGTTATTTTTAGCAGAATATTATGATGAGAACTCTCAAGATTCTGTTACTTTCATTCCAAAAGAAAATATTTCAGCAGGAGACCCAGTTCGAATAGCAAGTTTATCATCGGGTGATAGTATTTCATTTACAGCCCTCGATGATTATTATTTCGATGCAGAATTAGCGTATGACCCTACATTAACTGTAAATGGAGTTAATTATGGAATAAATCCTAATACGGGTGAAACAGTTTCAATGGGTTCAGATACTATTATTTACAATGTAGCTTGGGATACTGTTCGCGTGCAAGATCCATATCAATCATGGTTTTTAGTATATGTCAATGCCAATGGAGGTGAATTGTGGGGAACACGTAATGCATTGCGATTCTCCGTTACTAATCCTCAATGGGTCTGTGTAGCAAGAGGATTCGGGGGTGGATTATTCAATAGTATTGATGTTGAATTCTCTCGAGATTTAGAGCATTGTTACATAAGTGCTGGAAGTGGGGTATATAGAATTGACGGATTAGGATCAGTTTACTCGTCAGATCCAAGTTTTGTTGCTAAAGTAGGCTACGTAGGTACTGGAACTACGGGAACAGTGCCAACGTACACAACTTCGACTAAAATCACAAATACGGGTTATGAGGGAATTGCTTTAAATCCAAATGACGCAGATGATTTGTTATTCTTACCAGGGTTTAGCGGTTCATTGAAAAGAGCTACCGATGCATCGACGGCTGGAGCGAATGCTGTAAATACCACAAATTTAGTTAGTCCTGGTGTGGCTTGTTATGATGGGATAATCGATAGGGATAATCCAGATATTATAGTTTTGGGAACCGCAAGTGGTGTTTTAGTTTCTGAAACAGGTGGTATCGGAACAAATGCTTGGACTAATTCATCAGCTGGATTTGAAGGTACGCCAGTTTTTGAAGTGCGTCAATCATGGAGAAGTTGGGAAGAAGGGAATGGGCGACCAGGAGAAATATACATTGGAACATTTGGTCGTGGAATTTGGAGTTCAGCATCATATCTTGGTATTAACGACAATAACAATAATGTTTCGGAGTTTAAAACAAAATTGAAAGCATATCCAAATCCAACTAATGATAATACGAACATTAGTTTTAAACTTGCTCAAACCGGAAATGTTGATCTTGCAGTATATTCACTTTCAGGAAGACTGATGAAAACGGTTAGCAAGAAAAATTTACCAGCAGGTGAAAACAATGTTTTCATTGATTGTGAAGATCTTTCTAATGGAACCTATATTGTAAAACTTGTTAGCGGGAAACAAGTTGAATCCGTTAAGTTTATTAAAATGTAATTGAGAATAATTCCATTAAAATAAAAATGGTCGGAAAATTTCCGACCATTTTTATTTTCTAAAAGAGTTAAACTTTACAATTCTTCCTCTGCTAAAACTGGTTTCCTAAAAACAATCTTCCCGTCAAAGAAATCCATTACAACGTTTTTGGTCTTATCAACCGTTCCTCCTAACAAAGCTTTTGAAAGCTCATTCAATACTTGCTTTTGGATAACTCTTTTTGCGGGACGTGCTCCGAAGAATGGATCGTATCCTGCTTCCACAATGTAATCGAACGCGTGCTCGGTTACGACTAACTTCAATTCTTTTTCTTTTAAAAGAGCTTTTAGTTGATTCAATTGAATTTGAACAATTTCCCTGACATCCTGCTTTGTCAAAGGCGTAAACATGATTATTTCATCAATACGATTCAAAAACTCAGGTCTAATTGTATCTTTTAATAATTCCAAAACCTCGAATTTTGCTTTTTCAGTTGCTCGATCAAATTCACTCATTTTGATGTTTTCAAACTTTTCGTGGATGATATGCGAACCTAAATTTGAAGTCATTATGATAATCGTGTTCTTGAAATTTACAACCCTACCTTTGTTATCGGTCAAACGACCATCGTCTAATACTTGCAACAACACATTGAAAACGTCAGGATGCGCTTTTTCAATTTCATCTAGCAAAATAATTGAATACGGTCTTCGACGAACAGCTTCCGTTAATTGACCTCCTTCATCGTAACCAATGTATCCTGGAGGAGCACCAACCAAGCGACTTACCGAATGTTTTTCTTGGTATTCACTCATATCGATTCGCGTCATCGCATTTTCATCATTGAATAGGAAATCAGCTAAGGCTTTTGCTAACTCCGTTTTACCAACACCTGTTGTTCCGAGAAAAATAAACGAACCGATTGGTCTGCGTGCATCTTGCAATCCAGCTCGACTTCTGCGAACCGCATCTGAAAGTGCTTCAATAGCCTCATTTTGACCGACCACCCGTTTTTTCAACTCATCTTCCAAACGAAGTAATTTCGAAACTTCACTTTCTATCATTTTGTTGACGGGAATACCAGTCCATTTGGAAACAACCTCAGCGATTTCCTCTGCATCCACTTCTTCTTTAATCATTTTGGATTTCGACTGCATTTCTGAAAGTTGTTGTTTAGATGACTCCAATCGATCTTCAACCTCCTTGATTTTTCCGTAGCGAATTTCAGCCACTCTTCCATAATCTCCTTGTCGCTCCGCTTGCTCCGCTTCAAATTTCAAGTTCTCAATTTCCTCCTTCGCTTTCTGAACGGAATCAACCACATCACGTTCTGCCTGCCACTTCGATTGAAAAGCATTTCGCTGCTCCGTTAAATTGGCCAATTCGCGCTCAACTTGATCGATTTTCTTTCCATCATTTTCTCGCTTAATCGCCTCACGCTCAATTTCTAGTTGCATAATCTTACGCTCAATTTCATCCAACTCTTCGGGTTTGGAATTAATTTCCATACGCAACTTGGAAGCAGCTTCATCGATTAAGTCAATTGCTTTATCAGGCAAATGTCGTTCAGTTATGTATCGTTGTGAAAGCTCAACCGCAGCAATAATCGCCGCGTCTTTAATCATTACTTTGTGATGATTCTCGTATTTGTCCTTAATTCCGCGTAAAATTGAAATTGCATCCTCGGTTGTAGGTTCATCAACCAAAACAGTTTGAAATCGACGAACAAGGGCTTTGTCCTTTTCAAAATACTTTTGATATTCATTCAAAGTTGTTGCTCCTACCGCTCTCAATTCTCCACGTGCAAGCGCAGGTTTCAAGATATTTGCAGCATCCATAGCGCCTTCCCCTCCACCACCAGCTCCAACGAGCGTATGTATTTCATCGATGAATAAAATGATTTCACCTTCTGCAGCAATGACCTCTTTAACGACAGATTTCAATCGTTCCTCAAATTCACCTTTGTATTTAGCTCCAGCAATTAACGCTCCCATATCTAAGGAATAAACAACTTTCGATTTTAGGTTTTCAGGAACATCTCCACTAATAATTCGATGAGCCAATCCTTCGGCGATTGCAGTTTTACCTACACCAGGTTCACCAATTAGAATTGGATTGTTTTTTGTTCTTCGAGTCAAAATCTGTAAAACGCGTCTAATCTCATCGTCACGACCAATTACTGGATCCAATTTACCCGATTGCGCTAATTCATTCAAATTTTTAGCATATTTCGACAATGACTGATATGTCCCTTCTTGACTATTTGAAGTAACTTTTTGTCCTTTTCTCAAGTCCATAATTGCGTCTTTTAAATTGGATTTGTTGACTTTATTGTCCTTCAATAATTTTCCTATTGAATCGGATGAGTCTAGTAAAGCAAACAATAAGAGTTCGATTGAAACAAACTCGTCACCAAAATTCTTGAGTTCACTAATTGCGAAATTCAACACGCGATTACAAACAGGAGAAAGATAAACTTGTCCTCCAGAAACTTTAGGGTAAGAATCAATTATTCGATCCAACGTCGCCTGAAGAATTTTTTGATTAACTGATAACTTATTTAAAAGAAACGGAGTTATTTCTTGATCTACTAAAAATATTCCTTTCAGAAGATGTCCTGTTTCAATACTTTGATTTCCATTTGTTTCCGCTAATTGCTGGGCTTGTTGAATGGCCTCTTGCGATTTGATTGTAAATTTATTTATGTCCATATTTCGTAAATTTTAGCGATGAATTTCAAATTATAAACCAATGCGAATTTTGAATTATCTAAATGTCAATTTGTCTGTTTCGGTTGATTTATTGCGTCAAAATGACTTGTTTGGATTTATTTATAAGAAATTGTAACATTCAAATGATAAGTATCGTTTAATTCGAAACTATGAATTCGTTTAAATTATTAATTTCTCTTTTATTACTTTTCCTGCTATTTGGAAAAACAAATGCCAATATTGAATTAAGTAAACAAGAATATCGATTGAAATTTGAACAAATTGCGTTGAGTCACCAATCACAATTCAACATTCCGGCAAGTATAACCTTAGCTCAGGGAATTTTGGAGTCGAACAGTGGAAATTCAGTTCTAGCCAAGAAAGCAAACAATCATTTTGGAATAAAATGCTATTCGAATTGGACGGGTGAAAAAATTTACATGGATGATGATGCCGCGAATGAGTGTTTTCGTTCCTATTCATCTGCAGAGGAATCTTACAAAGATCACAGCGAATTTCTCAAAAATGGAAAACGTTATCAGTTTCTTTTTTCATATTCCGTTGATGACTATAGAAACTGGGCTTACGGGTTAAAAAAAGCGGGTTACGCTACAAATCCCGAATATGCAGAACTTCTTATTAAAATTATTGAAGAACTCAATTTAAATAAGTTAAGTGAAAACTCTAACGTACTCGTAAGTTCAAATTTTTCAAACCTAACCAATGAACTTTCAATTCAAACGCATTCAAACGACGTCAATTTCGTTGTTGTAAACCAAGGTGATTCGTTTTATCAAATTGCTCGAAAATCAGGTTTAACGTTGAGACAGCTCCACAAATACAATGACTTTGAAAAGAAAAAAGAAACTTTAAAAGTTGGATATATTATTTATCTTGAACCTAAAAGAAATCGTTCAAAAACGAAGAAAGAAATTACGCTTGAAAAACCTATGACGCTTCGTGAAGTGTCGCAAAAAGAGGCCATTCGCCTTAAACCACTGATGAGAAAGAATCAAAGTTCTTCTCCTGACGAACAACTGCCAAAAGGAGAAAAGGTATTCCTTCGTTAATTTTATAATTACGTTGGAATTGTTTGTTGTTGTTTGTTTAAATGAAAGTCCCGCGTGTCGGGACTTTTTATTTTTGGTGTGATTTGCAATTCATCATTTCATCCATCCATTTTTTCGCTTCCTTATCATTCAATTTGTCCAACTGATTATCGCAGGCTTCATCAAGTTCTGGATCAAAACCATTATTAATTTCCCTGAGATTTTCCGCACAGCTGCAGGGCGTAACTTCATTTTCACAACTGAAAAGCGAAAAGCAAAAAAACGTAACGACAAAAAACTTCATTTTCACGGATCAAAAATATATGATAAACGTATTAGAATTTTAATTTGAATTGCTAAATTTAACCACCTTATTTCGATGTCTAAAAACATTTTACTTCTTTTCATATTATTCGCTTCGAGCTTTTCGTTTGCTCACAAGTATTATTTTGCATTTGCTGAAATTGAATATAACGAAATGAATAAGACTTTGGAGGCAACAATCATTGCTTCGGCTCATGATGTAGAATTTATTTTAAAAGAAAATAAAGTCATTTCAAAGTCCTTGGATGAAGCCAAAAAAAATAAAAAAGAGTATTACGCGATCAATGATTTTATGAATAAAAACTTTTGCGTTCACACTGCGGATTCACTTTCTTTAATTGCCTTGGAT
>VGML01000003.1 GCA_016866415.1 Bacteroidota bacterium
AGGAATGATTGTTGGATCCTTGTACGAAAAATAGGAGGGGCTGGCATAATAAAATGTGAACTTGTTCTTAATTTCTGCGTTTACCTCTTTCAATTCAGCCCATTCTTTTAAACCAAATAAAGTAATATTTTCTTTGTTTGAATAAGAACTCAAAAGCGTTAATACTTTTTCCTTTTCTGTTGAAAGGAATATGAAGAAAATTTGGGTGCCAAGTTTTTCATATTTTTTGTAGTCGCTCCAAGTTGCTTCGATGACCCTAGGTCGACTTGATTTGGTTGGTAATTCTCTGAACGCTTTTAAGAAAGAATTATACAGAATCTGGTCTTCTTGCTTTTCACTTTTTATGAGGATAATTTGCTGATTTTCGTGAGTTTGATAGACGTTTTCGGCGAGAATTTGAACCAAAGATTCATTTGTTGGTGTAAGTGCATAAGCATAGTTGTTTTCATTTAAATACGAACTTGGCACAGAAACAGGAAAGACAACGCGAACTTTATTTGTTTTGGACCAAATTGCAACTTTTTCGGCTTCTTTAGCTTGAAATGGCGCGAAAATCAAATCCATTTTCTTCATTTCAGGCCTTGCTAATTGTTGATCAATGGTTTCCCAGTGAGATTGATAATCACAAACGAAAACTTCTCCTTTTAACCCGATTTTTTCAAGTGAGTCAAAAGCCATTCTCGCTCCCATGTAATATTCCCAGGCCGCAGAAGACATTCCTTTATTCAAGGTTTCAGTTGAATCAAGATTAAATGGCAAAAATATGGCGACTTTGTACGAATCCTTTGATTTAAAAACAGTAATAGTGTCTTTTTTAGACATGGTGGCAGTAGGAACGGCTCTTATGGGAACAGCGCTTACGTTTTCTTTTTTTAACTTTATTCGGATAACTTGTCCCGGTGAAATTTTAGAACTACTGAGGTTATTTAACGTCAATAAATCCTCCAATGGAAGCATGAATCGTTTTGATATCAAATACAACGTTTCATTTGCTAAAACAACATGTGAAATGATGGAGTCGTGAAAAGAAACTATGAATTTTTCTCGAACAGAATCACTAGGAGCAGGAATAACTCGAGTCGATTCATCCTTCGATACACTTGGTAAATCGATTTGAACTCTCGGAGTCGCATTTACGATTTTTAGTCTCTGACCAATTTTAATTCCAGCTTCATTACCCGGATTTTTTGCAGTTATTGAATCAACCGAAACGTAATACATTCGTGCAATTGAAAAAAGTGTTTCTCCTTTCTCAACGGTATGCATTAGCGTTTTTGTAATGACCGGTATTTGTATTAATTGACCCTCAGTTAAACCACGTTCAATACCTGGATTCGCATTTAAAATTTCCTCTACTGGACACTCATACATTTGCTGTAGACCAAATAAAGAGTTCCCTTCCACAATCGTATACTGATAGAATTTTTGTCCATTCGAGACAATAACCGTAGCATATTTCTGAGAAAACAGCGCTTCACAGAAAAATAGTAGACAGATTATGAATAGATTTCTTAACATGTAGTTATTCCCATTCTATCGTGGCTGGCGGTTTCGAGCTGATGTCGTAAGTTACCCGATTAATGCCTTTCACTTGATTAATAATTCGATTTGAAATCTTGGCCAAAAACTCATACGGCAAGTGACACCAATCAGCGGTCATACCATCGGTCGAAGTTACAGCCCTTAGTGCAACGGCATTTTCATAAGTGCGCTCGTCTCCCATAACTCCAACTGATTGAATTGGAAGGAAAATTGCCCCCGCTTGCCAAACTTGGTCGTATAGTTTATCCTCTTTCAAACCTTCAATAAAGATGAAATCCACTTCTTGCAAAATTCGCACCTTTTCTGCGGTCACCTCTCCTAAAATGCGAATTCCAAGTCCCGGGCCTGGAAATGGATGTCTGCCTAATATACGCGAATCAATATTCAAGGATTGTCCAATTCTCCGAACTTCATCTTTGAAAAGCAGTCGAAGCGGCTCAACAACATGCAATTGCATATAATCAGGAAGCCCGCCAACGTTGTGGTGCGATTTTATAGTTTGTGAAGGCCCTCCGGTTGCAGAAACCGACTCGATAACATCAGGATAAATTGTTCCTTGGCCGAGCCATTTCGCACCTTCCACTTTTTTAGATTCCTCGTCAAAAACATCCACAAATACTTTTCCGATCGCTTTTCTTTTTAATTCTGGATCGGTAATATCTTTTAAAGCTGAATAAAACTTTTCAGAGGCATCAACTCCTTTTACATTGAGCCCCATTCCTTTGTAGGATTCCAAAACTGAGGCGAATTCGTTCTTACGAAGCAAGCCATTATCAACGAAAATGCAATGTAAATTCGAACCAATTGCTTTGTGCAACAAAACAGCCGCAACTGATGAATCAACGCCTCCGGAAAGGCCGAGAATAACTTTATCATTGCCAAGTTGAGCACGCAGTTTTTGAGTCGTTTCTTCCACGAATGAATCTGGAGTCCAATCACAAGCACATTTACATATATCAACAATGAAGTTTTTCAATAATACTTTTCCTTCTGTTGAATGGTAAACTTCTGGATGAAACTGAATTCCAAAGGTTGTTTCTCCTTCGATTTCATAGCCTGCGACTTCAACATCTTCTGTGCTTGCAATGATTTTATAGTTTTTAGGTGCAATTTTAATCGTATCTCCGTGCGACATCCAAACTTGAGAACCTTGGGTCATTCCCTTGGTTAAAATGTTACCAGAATCGACTTGTGTGAGATGTGCTCGTCCATATTCGCGAATAGTCGACGGAAGAACTTCACCTCCAAAATGATGTGCTAGAAATTGAGCTCCAAAACATACGCCTAAAAGTGGTAATTTTCCTTTGATTTGATCTAAATTTGGTTTGGGAGAAGTGGAATCTCTCACTGAAAAAGGACTTCCCGAAAGAATGACACCTTTAATATTGGGAGTCAACTCGGGAATTTTGTTCCAAGGATGAATTTCACAATAAACATTTAACTCACGTATCCTTCTCGCAATCAATTGAGTATACTGCGAACCAAAATCTAAAATCAATATCATTTCGTGCATGGTGCAAAGATAAGGTTAATCTAAAAACGGTTGTTCAAATCATAAAATCAATTACTACCATACTTTTTAACATCAAGTAACGTAATTCTTTAATTCAATTGACTTAAATCGTTAACTTTGGCATTCGCAAAAAAAAAGTCCATGATTGGTGATATTTTAAAAAAAATTTTTGGAGATAAAAGTTCGAAAGATAAAAAATTATACTGGCCTTATGTAGAGCAAGCTACAGCGGCATTGGAATCGGTGAAGTCATTGTCAGATAATGACTTAAGATTCAAAACAAATGAATTTAAAAATATCGTTCTTGAGGAGAAACAAACACTTGAAGATGAATTAGTTGAACTTCGAACTAAAGCGGAAGACTTAAATACACCTATCGAGGAAAAAGAGGATCTTTTCGAACGCGTTGAACGTTTAGAAAAACAGATTGATGAGCAAATTGAAGAATCTCTTTTAAAAATTCTTCCTGAGGCTTTTGCTGTTATGAAAGAGACTGCTTTTCGTTGGGTCAACAATGGCAAATTAGTCGCAGATGCACAGGATTTTGATCGTGAATTAGCCGCCAAGAAAGATGGAATTACGATAGATGGAAGTCAAGCGGTTTGGCATAACGAATGGACGGCCGCAGGAACAAAAATTCAGTGGAACATGGTTCATTACGATGTTCAGTTGATGGGAGGTGCTGTTCTTCACAAAGGAAATATCGCCGAAATGCAAACGGGTGAAGGTAAAACCTTGGTGGCAACTCTTCCTGTGTATTTGAATGCGCTAGCAGGAAAAGGGGTTCACGTTGTTACAGTCAACGATTACTTGGCAAAACGTGACTCTGAATGGATGGGGCCTTTGTATCAATTCCACGGATTGAGTGTGGATTGCATTGACAAACATCGTCCGAATTCTCCTGAGCGAAGAAACGCTTATTTGGCTGATATCACTTTTGGAACTAATAATGAATTTGGTTTCGACTACTTGCGTGATAACATGGCTGGTCATGTAGATGATTTGGTTCAACGTAAGCATCATTTCGCGATTGTCGATGAGGTCGATTCGGTTCTGATTGACGACGCTCGAACGCCGTTAATTATTTCTGGTCCAACACCAAAAGGCGATGAGCACGAATTTCATGAGCTAAAGCCACGAATAGAAAAAGTTGTAAACGCTCAAAAACAATACGTTCAACAATGTTTGAATGACGCGAAAAAAATGCTTAACGCGGCAATAAACAATCCGCCTGAAGATAAAAACGAAGCAAAACGCTTGTTGGAAGAGGGAGGAATTGCTTTGTTGCGCGCGCACCGTGGTTTACCAAAGAATCGTGCATTAATCAAATTCCTTTCTGAGCCCGGAATAAAAGTTCATTTGCAAAAAACGGAGAACTTTTACATGCAAGAGCAAGGCAAACACATGAAGAAAATTGATGTGGAATTGTTCTTTGTGATTGATGAGAAAAATAATACAATTGAACTCACAGATCAAGGGATTGATTTAGTTTCTGGAAAAGACGACCGCGAATTTTTCATCATGCCGGATATCGGTGCGGAAATTGCTAAATTGCAAAAAGAAAATCTTTCGCCAGAAATCTATTTGGAACGAAAAGATGCTTTGGTTCGTGAGTATTCAATCAAATCTGAACGAATCCATTCCATCAATCAATTGTTAAAAGCTTACACACTTTTCGAGAAAGAAGTCGAGTATGTGATCATGGACGGAAAAGTGAAAATCGTTGATGAGTCTACTGGTCGTATTTTGGAAGGAAGAAGATATTCGGATGGTTTGCACCAAGCGATCGAAGCAAAAGAAAATGTTGAGGTTGAAGCAGCTACCCAAACCTATGCAACAGTTACTCTTCAAAATTACTTCCGTATGTATCACAAGCTTGCCGGTATGACTGGAACAGCTGAAACGGAAGCCAATGAATTTTGGGATATCTATAAATTAGATGTGGTTGTTGTTCCTACAAACAAACCTGTTGTTCGTAAAGATTTAGATGACTTCGTTTATAAAACGGCTAGAGAAAAGTATAACGCGGTTATTCAGGAAATAGAAGAGTTAGTTGCAGCTGGACGTCCTGTTTTGGTTGGTACTACTACGGTTGAGATTTCCGAATTGTTGAGCCGAATGCTTCAAATGAAGAAAATTCAGCATCAAGTTTTGAACGCTAAATACCACCAAAAAGAAGCTGAAATTGTTGCAAATGCTGGTCTTGCAGGTGCCGTGACGATTGCAACCAACATGGCAGGTCGTGGAACGGATATCAAACTTGGCCCGAATGTGAAAGAAGCTGGAGGTTTGGCAATAATCGGCACGGAACGTCATGATTCACGTCGTGTGGATCGTCAGTTAAGAGGTCGATCCGGTCGTCAAGGTGATCCAGGTTCCTCACGATTTTTCGTTTCATTGGAAGATGATTTGATGCGTAAGTTTGGTTCTGAGCGAATTGCTAAATTAATGGACCGAATGGGATTGAAAGAAGGCGAAGTCATCACTGCTGGGATGGTTTCCAAATCAATTGAACGTGCACAGAAGAAAGTAGAAGAGAATAACTTCGGAATGCGTAAACGCTTGTTGGAATATGATGATGTGATGAACGCGCAACGTCGTGCAATTTACAAGAAAAGAAGAAATGCCTTGTTTGGTGATCGTTTGGCAATCGATATAGACAACATGTTCTATGAACTTTGTGAAACGACCGTTCAGACTAATGCCAATAGTGAATTTCAAGAATTTGAAATGGAACTCATTCGTTTGATTGGGATAGAATCTCCTATTGATGAAAACGAATTCAAAGCGATTACAAAAGCTGCTTTGACTGAAAAAATCTATCATGCTATGCGCGACCAATACGAGCGTAAATGTGATAAAATTGCAGCCAAAGGTCTACCTCAAATCAAGCATGTTTTTGAAACCATGTCGCATCAATACAAGAACATCGTTTTCCCATTGACAGACGGAAGAAAAGAAATGCAATTGATTGTCAATTTGGAAGAGGCATACAAATCTGAGGGTAAAATCATTTCGAAGTCGTTTGAGAAAAATGTTATTCTTGCCAAAATAGATGACGAATGGAAAGAGCATTTGCGTGAAATGGACGATTTGCGTTCTGCGGTGAACAATGCATCTTACGAGCAAAAAGATCCTTTGGTAGTTTACAAATTGGAATCCTACGAGCTTTTCAAAGGAATGATGAATCGTTTGAACGAGGAGGCTGTTGAGTTGCTAATGAAACTTGATATTCCAATCGAACAAGAATTCAAACAAACGAATAAGGAAGATCGTCAGAATAATTATGAGCGTAGTTCATCTAATTCGAACACATCCTCAACTCAACCACCGCGCTTTGAAGGTCGACAAGGATACCAGCAAGCGATTGATAACTCATTCCCACAAGAGGAGAAAAAGCAACCAGTAATTGCTGAACCGAAAGTTGGTCGAAATGATGCTTGTCCATGTGGCAGCGGAAAGAAATACAAGCAGTGTCACGGTAAATGATTTTGAGTTCTGAAATTTCATCCGTCGCATTCATCGGTTCCGGGAAGGTTGCGTATGTTCTTTCGACTCTATTCTATGAAAATGGAATTCGTATTTCTGGGATTTCGAGCAGAAACGAGTTAACAGGTAAAGCACTCGCCAATCAAGTTCAAAGTGAATTCGTTGAAGACTTTACTTCCTTGAGAGCTGATTTAATAGTTGTTTCAATTAATGATGACTCTGTTAAATCTGTCATTGAGCAAATTAATCCTTCTCAGAAAGTAGTTTATTCAGCCGGGGCAATCGACTTGGAAAGCATCAGTCATCCAAATTGTGGAGTTTTCTACCCGCTTCAAACTTTCACCCAGGGAAAGACTTTAAAAAGCAATGCAATTCCAATTTTATTAGAAGCAAAGGAAGTTGATTTGAGAAATCAATTGGAATCTTTTTGCTCCAAATTTGGTTTCAATTTCCAATATTGCGATTCCGAGCAACGAAAGCACTTTCATTTATCAGCAGTGTTCCTGAATAATTTCATAAATCATTTAGCTTACGTTTCAAAAACTAAATTGGAAGAAAAAGGTTTGAATTGGGAACTTTTACTGCCTTTACTTAAGGAAACGTGTGACAAACTTTTATATTCGGATTTATATAATTGTCAAACCGGACCAGCGCGAAGAGGAGATTTAAGTATAATCCAAGAACATCAAAAAATGCTATCTGGAAAACACTTAGAAATTTATAATGTTATTACATCGAGCATTCTTGACACCTATAAAAATGATTAGTTACAAGCAGAAATTAAATCAAGTCAGCACCTTCATCTTTGATGTGGACGGTGTTTTCACAGACGGAAAAGTTTATTTGATGAAAGATGACAATTTCCGTGCTTTTAACTCAAAAGATGGTTATGCGGTTCAATATGCTTCGAAAATGGGATACAAGATTTTCATAATTACTGGCGGACATTCCATGGAAGTTCACGACAGACTCTTGGGACTTGGTGTTACGGAGGTTCATTTGAGAACGCACAACAAATTGATATGCTACGATGATATTTTGTTGCGACATTCCATTAAAGACGAACAAGTGTTGTATATGGGCGATGACATTCCTGATATTCCGGTGTTAAAGCGAGTCGGTGTTTCCAGTTGTCCGCAAGATGCAGTAATCGATATCAAATCTTTTGTTGATTATCAATCTCCATTTAATGGTGGTCAAACCTGTGTTCGTGATGTGATTGAACAAACGCTTCGTGTTCAAGGAAAGTGGATGAGCGATTTAGCTTTTGAGTGGTAATTTTTGAGTGAGACATAACATTGTAAGGTGGTCTGAAAACTAATTTCACCTTTCAAAACTTTACGATATGAACCACCTATTAAAAGAACTGAAGGACGTAGTTTCAGAATGCTGCATAACCATCATTTTAAACACGCATCAAAACAAACAACAATATGATTTGGATCGATTGCAACTCAGAAAATTAGTCACTGAGGTCGAAAATCGATTATTTCAATATGAATCAGAGGAAAAAGCTCGATTCACGTTTTTAATTTGGTTCTTTAATAGAAATTCACGTTAGAAAGGGGTAGGTCATTCTACAAAAATTAATACTTTTGTTGCTCAAAAATTTTATTTATATGTCAAAAATTAAAGTTGCAAACCCCGTAGTTGAATTGGATGGCGATGAAATGACGCGCATCATTTGGAAATTCATCAAAGATAAATTGATTTTACCTTACCTTGATTTGGATATCAAATACTACGATTTGGGTATTGAAAAGCGCGATGAAACCAATGACCAAATTACGGTTGATGCAGCTGAAGCTATAAAGCAATATAAAGTCGGAATCAAGTGTGCAACGATAACTCCTGATGAGGCTCGTGTTAAGGAATTCAACTTAAAGTCCATGTGGAAATCACCAAATGGCACGATTCGTAACATTTTGGACGGAACCGTTTTTCGGGAGCCCATTGTAATGAAAAATGTTCCACGTTTGGTTTCAAATTGGACTGCACCAATTATCGTTGGTCGTCATGCTTTTGGAGATCAATATCGAGCGACTGATGCGGTTTTTAAGGGAAAAGGAAAATTGACTATGACTTTTACTCCTGAAGATGGTGGCGAGGCTCAAACATTTGAAATATTTAATTTTAAAGGAGATGGTGTTGGAATGGCAATGTATAATACAGATGAGTCTATTCGAGGTTTTGCTTATAGCTGTTTCAATATGGCACTTTCAAAAAAATGGCCTTTATATCTTTCAACTAAGAATACTATTTTGAAAAAATACGATGGTCGTTTCAAAGATATTTTTGAAGAGATTTATCAAAATGAGTTCAAAGCAAAATATGAAGCTGCTGGAATAGTATATGAGCACCGTTTAATTGATGACATGGTCGCTTCAGCTTTAAAGTGGAACGGAAACTTTGTTTGGGCATGTAAAAATTACGATGGTGATGTTCAATCTGACAGCGTTGCCCAAGGTTTTGGATCTTTGGGATTGATGACATCTGTATTAATTACCCCTGATGGTGAAATAATGGAATCAGAGGCGGCTCATGGAACGGTAACGCGTCACTACAGAGACCATATGACAGGTAAGAAAACGTCTACAAACCCTATCGCATCTATTTTTGCTTGGACAAGAGGATTAGCATTTCGAGGTAAGTTAGATGAAAATCAAGAGCTAATCAAGTTTTGTCAAACATTGGAGCAAGTATGTATTGAAACGGTTGAATCTGGAATAATGACTAAGGATTTGGCAGTTTGTGTTCACGGCAATAAAGTTAATCACGGAGAACATTTCGTTTACACGGAAGAATTCTTAGATGCACTGGATCGCGGTTTAATTGCGAAAATGAATTAATTTTAAGGCTCTTCGGAGCCTTTTTTATTTTATGACTATGCGATTTTTAATTTTTGTTCTGATTCTAATACTTTTTCAAAGCTGTAAAACAATTGAACCTGTTGCGCCAACTGAAAGTCTTAAGCCAATTCCAGCAATAGGTGATGTGTATTCGACAATTGGAATTCCCATTGAAATAAGTTTAAAAAGTCAATTGAGTGATGTGGAAAAGTCCTTGCCGAAAACTTTTGAAGGAAGCCAACAGCAATGCGAAGGTGTTAGTTTCGATTATAAATTTAACCGTGAACCAATAGATTTCGTTTTCAAGAATTCTTCAATTTACTACGAGGTTGACGGCAAATTTCAGATGAAATTAAACTATTGCCCTTCGTGCGTAGGACTTTTTGGTAAGGAATCGTGCACTGTTCCTCGCATTTACGCAAGTTGCGGAATGAATGGAGAGCCAATGAGAAAAGTAACAGTTGCCTATAATTCCGAAATATCTTTGGGTTCCGATTACAAGTTTCAATCCAAAACAGAACTCAAGAAATTTCAATTGCATGATCCGTGTGAAATTACGGTTTTCAAGTATGACGTAACGGATAATCTAAAAAAAGAAGTTAAAAAGGAATTACAGAAATTAGAGAAAGATATTGATAAACAAATCGAATCAATCAATGTAAAATCGATGTTGAATGATACTTGGAAAGAATTGAATAAACCAATTGCTATCGATAAGTATGGTTTTTTATATCTGAATCCAAAATCGATTTCGATGAGTCAGCTAGACTTTGAAAACAAAAAAGTAAAATTGGATTTGAATCTAAAAATATCTCCCTTTGTTTCAACAAATCCCACTGACATTTCCAAGACTACCTTGCCCAATCTTGAGGATTACCACAAAGAGAAAGGATTAGACATGATTTTGGATATTCGAACATCTTATGATTCGCTGAGTTCCTATGTAAACAAGGCGTTCAAAGGATATGAATTTGAATTCAAGAATAAGAAAATTGTAGTAACACAATTGAGTGTTTTTGGCACATTGGATTCAAAAATGGTTTTAAAAATGACATTCGACGGAGCTAAAAATGGCGTCTTGTATTTAATTGGAACTCCTAAACTTGATGCTGAAAATCAACGTATTTTTCTTGAGGATGTTGAATTTGACGTAAAAACGAAGAGTGTGATATTGAAGTCTGCTAAATGGCTTTTCAACGATCGAATCATAGAAGAAATCACAAAGAACGCTGTTTTTGAACTAGCCCCAATGATTTTAGACGCCAAGAAAACGATTAACAAGGAACTGAATTCTACAATCACAAAAGGAGTTAACATGAATGGGAAAATAGATGATATCTCTATTAAAGAACTTTTTCTTGATTCTAGAAATCTCATTGTTCGTACAAATTTAAAAGGCGAATTGAAACTAAAAATGGAATAATTCGTTTTCTTCAAATGTGAAACGGGTTGTTTTTATTGCCTTTTTATTACTTGCAATTAATTCCATTGCCCAAAAGACAAGTTATTTTTCGTGTTCGGGTCAGGTATTGGTTAGTGTAAATGCCAATTACAAACTAAATTTTCTTGGTTTAAAAGGACAGGATAAAACAAAGCTCAACGGCTATTTACCGAATGAATCAGTTTCAAAGAATGCAATTTGGATTTGCTACGAACCTGAAAATGATGGAGATCTTAAAGTTAACTGCAAGACTTTAGTTGACAGTATGCATTTTGTGATTTTCAAAACCGATGTTTCAGATGCTTGTCAAGACATTCAGAGTAAAAAAGCGCAGGTGATTTTCGTTAAGGCGAATACAAATTGTTCTGAATTTGAAAATGCCAAATTGGAATTAAAGGCTGGGTTTAAATACACATTTGTCTTCATTGCCAAAGAAAAAATTAAAGGAAATATTGACATCCAATTAGATTATTTTGAAAAAGGAGAAAATGGGGGAGAACTTTTAGATACATTAAGTTTGAATTTGGTCTACGCACGAGATAACCCCATTTATTCTATTCATGTATTGGATGAAATCACAAAAAAACCTATCAAATCTAGAATAGTTATTTCCAACACGGTCGATTTGGATGGTACTTACACTGCAAGTGATTTATTTCTGAATCAAAAGAAACAAATTAAAGAATCGATAATTAAAGTGGATGCAGAAGGTTATCTTTCAAAAGATTTACTAAAACACAAAATTGCCATCTCAAAACATACGAGTGATACCATTTTGTTGACTGCTGTTAAGCGAGGAACTGTTGCCAAATTAGATGAAATATATTTTGCTGCTGGCTTGGCTGTTATTTTGGAAGAGTCAGACCCAAAATTGAGGCGATTACGCGATTTTATGATTTTAAATCCAACCGTTAACATTGAAATTCAGGGACATGTAAATGATGATAGCAAAAAAGGTTTATTTTCAAAGCGATTATCAAAACGAAGAGCGAAGCGTATTTTGAATTATTTGGTTGAAAACGGCATTTCTGAATCCCGCATGTCTGCAGTTGGTTTTGGAAATTCCAAACCAATATACAAAAACCCAAAAAACGACGATGAGAAGGAAGCAAATCGACGGGTTGAAATTCTAATTAAGTAAATTTTAAACCGTTTCGGCGCCTTCCCACAATTTTTCGAATTCAACTAAAAATTTTCCCGAGATAGAAATGTCATTCACAACAATGATATTTTCGGCGTTTTGAAGCTCGGCTGTTCTTGTCCAATTGTATGAGCCTGTGAGAACGCGTTTTGCGTCAATCACCATAAATTTGTGATGCATGTGATATTCCGACACATCCACTTTAACCTCAATTCCTTCACCTGCTAATTCCTTAATATCGGAGCCCTCGTCGTACATTTTAAAATTGTCAGAAATTATACGAACAAGAATTCCTCTGTG
Organism: Bacteroidota bacterium; assembly: GCA_016866415.1. Lineage (GTDB taxonomy): Bacteria > Bacteroidota > Bacteroidia > Flavobacteriales_D > Crocinitomicaceae > UBA952. Next base: position 12,276 of record VGML01000003.1, read on the forward strand.
ATGCGCTGAGATAATGGCGTCCTTAATTTGATTGTCGCTAATTGTAAAGACACAGATATCAAGTGTTTCCTCAGAATTTGCAATTTCAGACATAATCATTTTTCGGCAATCAGGACCGGGACTAAAGGCTAATTGGATGTTCATAAGTATAATTTGAAAGAAAAGCGAAGGTATGTAATAAAAATGTAAATTAGGGTCTAAAAATTATAAATGATAACCCAAAATCGTATAATAATAATTGGAGACATTCATGGTTGTATCTTGGAGTTCAATGAGCTTTTGGATCAACTAGGAATAACTGATACTGATCACGTTTTTTGCATTGGTGACCTCATTGACCGAGGACCTGATTCGGTTTCTGTTGTTAAACGATGTGTTGAATTATCCAAGCAATGTCAGTTTAGATTGATTTTAGGAAATCACGAAGAGAAATTTTTGAGATACCTCAATCACATAGAGAAAAAAACAGGTCTCGAAAATCAGATGAAGGGAACTGAAGAGTTTCCGCTTTTACTTGAGAATCTTGTTTCAGCTGACATCGAATTAATAAAAAACGCCTATTATTCTTTCTCGCTGAAACAGGAGAACATAACGCTTTTACACGGGGGAATATCAACGAATGTCAAATTCCCTTTCCCAGAGACATATCGATATGAATTGCATAGTCCAAAAATGTTCAAAGGATTGGATTTGGTTACGAAAGTGAGGTATTTGAATCCTGAGGGAAAATTTGTTTCACTCAATGAGGAAACCGAAAAAGATTCCTATTGGGCGGATGTATATGACGGTTCTTTCGGACATATTTATTTTGGTCATCAACCTTTTATGCAAGAAACCCCAGAAGAATTTGGTCATGCTACTGGTTTGGATACGGGATGTGTGTTCGGTGGTTGGCTGAGTGCAGTTGTGCTGGAAAATGGAGAATCCAAATTCATCAGTGTAAAAGCAAAACAACAATATTCAGAAAAACGATAATAAATTTTAGTATGAGCTACACAATTTTAACGATTCCGTTTAATTTGAAGGAGAAGGAAGAAGGTGATTTTTTAAAGAAGGGGTTTGTTATAGATGATTATTTTAAGAAAAATTCAAGTCAATCATTTTTAAAAGTATTAGAGTTTGATAATTTTTTCATTCGAACGTCAGTAACCAAAATACTACTTAAAAAAGCCGGGGTTAAGGAAGATAAATTGAAAATCGATTCTCAAATTAATAGATTTTTTAAGAAAGATCCTTCTTTTATTACCAAAACCAAATATTTTAAAACAACTAATAGCTATTATGATTTCATAGAACCTGAAGAAGTGCAAAATGAGCAGGGAATTTCTGATCTTGATAATTTAACTGGTATATTAGTGAATGACCTCGAGTTTTATGTATTTAGGGAAAATAATAATCATCAAAAATTCAAAATTGAAAAAATCAATCTGATTTTTAACAGACAAAAATCAAATTCTGGTATAGGATTCGGGTTTGTTACGATTCATATTAAGTGGATTGATATTGAAAACTCTTCACAAAAAGAATTTGCAGAGTGCATTGCCTCGGCAGCAGAGTTTCTTAGATGGTATAATAATGAAAAAGATAGCAAAACCAAATTCTTTAATGAATCTTGTGAGCCTGTAAAATGGAATAAAAAATTACAAAAAATACAAAATAAAGTATCCTTTGAATTGACTCCATTTTTAGATAATCAAGCAGAATCAATAGGTAAATACTTGTACTTTCATGATTTAATAAATCAATTGATAAATGATGTTCAAAATAGCAATGACAAAAAAGAATTATTTGATTTCAACAAAAACGAAAAAATAAAACCTTTTCTTTTACATTTATATCAGTCCAATAATACTAATGTAAATAACGGTTGTAAAGATATTGAGGATAAAATTTTGACAAATATTTACAATTCATTAAGAATTCCTGATAAAGATAATCTAGCTCTAAATTTAGAATCAAAAATTGCTTTTACACCAATTTATCCTGATAGATATACTCAATTATATTGTTTAAATGAAGGTGCCTTAGTAGTAAAGGGAAACATAGAATCAAAAAAAGCGCCTGAATTAATAAATGATTTCTTCCCTGCATTTCTATTCGCCTTAAACCAAAAATACCTTTTTCATTACATTCAGGAAAAAATCAATGAACTCCCATTAGATGAAACTAGCGAGACATATAAACCCGAAGCTTTAAAGACATTACAACAAACCATGATTTATGCAGAATTCTCTCAAATATTTACTTCCTTGAGTAATTACAATGAAATTGATATGTTTTTTGAGAAATTGCGTGTTCAGTTCAAAATAGAGCAGTTAAAAGAAGAATTTTTGGATAGTATTAATGGTATTTCAAAGATAACTCAGATTGCAGAAAAAGAAAAAGAAGATACACATAGGAAAATACAGAAGGCAATATATGAGGAAGAACATTTAAGAAAAAATCAAAAAGAAAAACTTCAGGGAGATAGATTGAATTGGATTGTTTTGCTTTTTACAGTTGCTCAAGTTTGGAGTGGAATATATGATTCATTACCGTTGGCAAGAGAAAAAGAAGGATATCGTTTTAATCTCATAATCAATGCAATAATTGTTTTGTCTGTGCTAATCGTTGTGATTTGGTATAATAATCAATTAAAAAAAATTACAAAACAAAATAATTAACCCTATGACCATACACGATCTCCCAAAACTTTCTAAAAACGACATGGAGGCCTTGTTTCAGCAATCTAAGAGAAGATCACTTTATTTTCTCATTTTCTCATTTACAATTATTGCTTTTTGTATTTGGCAATATTTCAACACCACCAACAAATCCTTGCAGACATCCTTATTTGTGTTTTTTTGTATTGCTATGGGTATTTGGTTTTTTATCTCGGCAGGACAGGTAATTTTGTTAAGGTTAATGTCAGTCCCACTTGAAAATGCGAAGGAACAAGATTTAGGTGACTTCTCGTTAATTGATGTGAGAAAACTGCTAGATAAAGTTTTTGCCAAATCGCTAATCAATGAAAAACCGCAGTTATACATAGTAAATATGGACAAAGCATTTGCAGCTGCAGCCGACATTCATTTACTCAACTTCATTAAACCGTTCAATGCTATTTATATTTCTAAAGGTTGTTTTCGCAATTTAACGCTTGATGAACTCGAAGCAATGATACTACATGAGATGGCTCATTTTAACAAATACATGTATCATGAAGCAAAAACAATAGGTATCGGTTTAAATTTGTTTTTATTCTTGCCTTTTGCCTTCACGGTATTAATGCCTGGAACTCTTCTGAAAATTGTATTTGTAGTTGGCGTATTAATTTTTTCATCAAAACTATTTTCATTAATACGACAAACCAAAGAGTACGAATCTCATGTAAATGAATATTTATGTGATTTTTACGCAGCGGAAAAAACAAGTTTATTGGTAACAATAAATATGTTAATAGCAGTGGCTAAAGATAACATTGAAACGGAAGAAGAGAATAAGAAGAAAATACTTGAGAAAATTTTTAAACCAGTCAAACGTACGCTGGTTGATTGGAAAACATTTGACACGCTTAATGAAAATGGAAGAATAGAACCTGAAGAATTTGATGGATTTATTCATGCGCTTGTTAGCAATGAAAATCCTCAATTAATTAAAGATACCCTTTTGGATCACAATTCTAATTCTCATCCAAGTTTAACCAACAGAATACTCTTTTTAAATAATAACTTTTCTAAATAAATTTAACTTATGAATGCACAAGAACTTTTGCAAATGATTAACAATAGTTGCTTTATGCAACTTGCTCTCCGGAAATTTGGAGTAACCCCTCGAATTCATCTGGAATAACTGACCAAGAAAATCCTCATCTTGCCAATTCTTATTATGCTTTTTATTATTTCTTCAATTTACAAATAAAGAAGAAATGAAGGATAATATTATTTCATTATCCATGCAATAGAAACATTATATTCGTAAAATAAAAATCAAAATAACGAAGAAATCTGTGCGAAATAAAAACAAATTTCTCATCAGCCCCGACGACGACCAACCGGGTAGCAAACAATTCGTGGTTTTTAACGAATCTGAAAATTACCTCTTGGAAGGACAAACTCACGGCAAATTAAGCCATGCAATTAAACATTACGAAGAGTTTGACAAGGAAGGTATGAACGAAATATTAAGTAAGGCTTTGGTTTATTTACAATCCATCAATACAATTCACCTTAAAAATATAAAAGGCGAATTAATTGCTTCAGGGCATCAGGCTGTAAATAAAATCACATTGAATGCGGTGCATAATACCTTTGATTTGATTAATGATAAAATCATGAAAGGCATTACGCTAGTTTCTGAAGAAGAAGAGCTGAAAACCCAATATTTAATTCCTTTGGAGGAAAAATACGATGAACTCATAGCTAGCTATTTAACGGATCATTTACCTGTGCATGACCTAAGCGAGAATGAGCTCAATTCGTTACATGCCTCGGGAAAGCGAATAAATTTTGAGGGAAAATACGATGACGCGTTGTTCAGTTATATCCTGGATTTCCGTACTTCGGGTTTGTTGGTGCAATCAGCTGATGAAAAAGGAATTTGTACCCTTTTTAGAATTGATAAACAAGGAAATTGTTTGGATGAAATAAAAAGTTATTTCTCATCGAATGTAGAGATAAATAACCCAATCCTCAGTACCTTCTTGGCTCTCTAGTGGGTAGTATACGTTTGCTGTAAAGAGTACTTTCGAACTTTTCCGTCGGCCATGGTTACGATAACATTTTCACCAGCCCAATTCGCTGCAACGGGAGTCCCTCCCGATGTGTTTAATGTAAGATAATTAATCTGAGATTCGTAAAGCCTTACGCTTCCGTTTTCGATCTTGATCACGCCGTAATTTTGGTATTTTTTATCAAAAGCCATACTATAATCATTAAGTTTTAACACCACCCCTTCCAATCTGGGTGCTCATCGGTTGGATTTTCCGATCCATATTCGATTTCATCACCATAGCCATTAACTCGAATGTATTTTTCATCCAAAAGATCGACGAACCCGATATATGTTTCTCTCATTCCTTCCTCCTCGTCATCGAGTTCATCCAGATTGTATCCACTAGCAAAAAAGTCATCCTCCCAAATCGTTACTAGGTCATTGTCAGGGTGAAAATGAGCAACATAAAAATCATCTGGGTAGGAACACATGTTGTAATCCTCCAGTGTCACATATCGAATTTCTGAGAATTCAATGCTTTCGTTTTCCAAAGACTCATTCAAAAAGCTAGCGAATTTTGTTTCACTTAAAAGGGGAACATATTTCTTGATAACAGAAATGGTGTTCTTTATAAATTCTTCTTGGTTCATCATCTAAAAATTAAATTATGGATTAAGAGTTTGTAAACTTTTGAAAAAGGAAGTCATTTCTAATTTGCTACACATAAAGCCATCTCCTCCTTCTTCACTGTCGCCATATTCATAGCTAAATTTTTTAAGCTGACCGTTTTTAAGTTTAAAATCTGCCCAAAATAATGCTGAATCACCTAATCCAAAATCGATGGTGCTTTTAGGGAGTTTTTTACTCAAGAAAAAGGAAAAAATCAAAAGGTCTAGAACAATTAATGGACTGTGAATGTATACCTCGTCTTCAAAAATATATTCATTAAGCTCGTAATTACTTGAATATTCATTACCATTAATTGCAGAACCAGTAGTCAATTCAAAAATACCGCCTGTTGTGAAACTCAAATAATACTTAACATCCTTAAAAAATAGTGGTTCCTTTTGATCTAAATTTACTTGAACCTTTGAACTTTTTAAATTGTTAAGAACTTCCTGATATGCAGATAGTAGATTATTTATTTTATCTAAATCCTTACCAATTGCTTTAACAGCCGTAAACTCATATTTCCCTGAAATAAATCCCCGATTTGCTTGATACATGTCGATTCCGTCGACCTTGTAGCTCAATGCAGCTGAACAATCATATCCCATAATTACAATTTCTTTAAAATTATATAAATATTACTAAATTTATTGAAATTATTGAAAGTTGAGTGAATTAAACATATACATTCTAATTCTTATTGTGGCGGTAATATTCGTCAATTCATCATTTAGTTTAATCAAAGGATCAAATGCTACATTTGATAAAAATTTATTAATAATCGAGAAATTAACTACTTATTCGACAAAACCAAAAAATTATAGAAATACCCCTAAAGGATATGCTACATTTGGATGTATGGTTCAAGGAAGCATGAATAATGAATTAGCCACGTTTGAATATAAGTTTCCATTTATTGATAACCGAAATGTAACGTTTAAGTCCGAAATACACGCTAAAAATATGTCTTCAACAGTCAGTGGTTTTGGTGCTCATAATTCTTATTTTGCAACTGTAAATGATTACGGTCGTTTACAATCCACAGATCACTCGTTTTTGTTACAAAATATGAACAAGGACGGATTTTTTTATCGCTCTACTAACTCGTATGACTATGGCGTAAATTATAATGAAATCATTGCACAATCAAAGGATTTAACTCTAGAAATTGCACGTTTCATTAAAAATGAACTGTCAGGAAATTACACCTATGAAAATTGTGTCGCGGCTGCCTTGAATTTTGTTCAATACATACCTTACGGTCAACCTGAATTTGATGCGGGAGAGTATACGTATTTTGGAGTTTCCATTCCGCATGAGTCATTTGTTATTTCATATTGTGATTGCGATAGTAAATCAGTTTTGCTTTGTGGTATACTTCAACACTTGTTGGAATTTCCTCAGAATAATTTGATTATGGTTTACTGTACAATGGAGAAAGAGCATCACATGATTGTTGGTGTTCACGGTCTAAATTATCCAGGACAGAGACATGTTCATAATGGCAGAGAATATTTATTATTGGAAACGACAGTTCCTATATCTTTGCATGAGCAGCGCAATAATAAGTTTGAGAATATTCATGTTTATAATCTTGAGATGGTATGATTGCCTTTTTTGAATGGTTCGCCTCTTTAGAATCTTATCAAGCATGGATGCTTTTTATAGGCGTTTCTTTTCTCATGGCAATTACGCCCTATTTTTCTTTGTTGAAGCGGTTGACGTGGCTCTTTTTTTCTCGAGAAAAGCCTCAAATAATTGATTTCAGTTGGAGAATTTCACCCGATTTTTTGATTTTTGAGGATAAGGAAAAACAACTTTATTACCAAAGTCAATCAAACTATGTTTTTCAAGGTTGTCCAATTATTCTATCGTGGAATGTAAAAGGTGCTTATCGAATTGATATTCAACCGGATTTTAAGAATTTAAAGGAAAATAGCCTTATTACAATTGTGAAACCAACTGGAAATAGCTTTACCCTGGTTATTTATACCTTAAAAGGTAAAATGGAAAAAAGCATTACTGTTTCTGATGATCAAGTAATGCGTTTAAACACTTCAAATTTAGGAGGAGCAAACGCATTTGCGCAACCAAGAAAAAGAATTCGGCCATCATCACTAAGTAAAGATTTGCCAATAAAATTGCATGTATCTAAATATAGTGGGTTAATTTTCACCAAACTTTCACGTTTAAAAGGAAGACTACTTAGAATTGATAAAATTTCAAATATTGAGCCTGCTAACAAACGCATTCAATACAAAAATGATCTTAGTGAAGATAAAATTCAACTAAATAATTACATTTATAAGCAGAAAATTGTAAAAGGTTTTGATTTTATGCCTTCAAAATATAACCAAGTATTAAACCAGAATAATAAAATAAAATAAGTATGAGTCAAGAAAGTAATAACATCGGCATGAATGAACTTGTAGATTACAAGAAGAAAGAATATAAAGGTATTTCCAAAGCAATAACTCATTTTTTATGGAAATGTGCAGGTGTGGATAAGCAGATTCTTGAGTATACACCATATTACGATCATGTTAAATATGCTGGTATTGGCGGAATTGTTTTGGCTACAGGCTTTCTTGCTTTCATTTCAATGTCATTTGCTATATGGTATATATTCCAATCGATAGGTATATCATTATTTATTGGAGCTGTTTGGGGAATAATAATTTTCAATTTGGATAGGTTTATTATTTCTGGAACAGGCAAAGGTGACGGTAAAGAGAATATTGGTCTTTCAGAAATTTGGCCTGGAGGCTTTATTAGAATTGTAATGGCAACCATTCTAGGTTTCACAATTTCAGCACCTTTGGAAGTATATATTTTTCAAAAGGAAATTGATAAACAATTTTATAAATTAGATCAATTAGAACAGAAAGCAGAAATTGAAAAGATTGAGAAAATATATACTAAATCTCCTGAGTTTTCCAAATTGAACAAAGATAAAGAACTGCTTGAAGGTGAAGTTAGAAAGCTTGAAGAAGAGCGTGAAAAATATCAAACTTTGGCTGCTGCTGAAAACAAAACAGAAAATGGCGGATGCGGTCCTAAATGCGAAGAATTCAAAAGAATGGCTAATGACGTATTGAGCAGAATTACAGAAAGAAAAGACAAAATAAATGTGATTGATAAAAAGTTAGATGTTTTTGAAAAAAATAAAAATGAAAAAGTAAAAAATCTAAGTAAGGTTAATAATTCATCACATGGATTGTTGGATAGGATTTTGGCATTAGACGAAATCCCTGGATCAACTCTTCCAACCTGGATGGTTCGTTTAATGTTTGTTATAATTGAAGTTGCTCCAATTTTCTTTAAAATGATGCTTGTCAAATCATCATACAATTGGATGGAGGAAAATGTTTCTCAAATTTTAGAAGCTAAGCAAGGTATTTCTCTTGAAACATTTACGGATGAAAAAAATAACATGCATGTTTATAAAGAAAATTATAATGCTATCCGCATAGCAGAAGTTGCCAAGCATCAAAATGATCTCGAAAAAGAAAATTCCAAACACGCCATGAATCTCTATGCCGCTAAGGAGAAAAGTGAGATGGATAACGACATCGATAAGTTTATCAATAATGATTGAACCTAATTGGTTGTAATTAGGCATGCAAGGTCCGTTCATCGTTCTTGGCGAATTCAAAGGATTGTTTAAAACAAGGCAAGGTGCTCCGCTAGGAAACTCGGAGGAATTGCCTGTTGACAATACACATAAGGTTCAAGTGTATCAAGGTACTCTTGACCAAGTAGAATTTCATGCTGATTTTGAACCGGATACTTACCGCAAATTGAGGAGTTTTGTTCTCTTGAATGTGCCTAATATAACGATTAATCCCGGTCAGAACGGTCCTTTTACAGGTGAACGACTTTATACCTTTACACAATTAATTCTTATTGATCCTAAAATCCTCAAAACCTATGAAATAAATGGCGAAACCTATGGTGAGATTGCCTCAAAGGCCTATGGAAAAACATTCAGCGAACCGCAATTAGGTCGATTGAAACCTGATCCATTCGACAATACGGGGTACAGCATGCAAGAACAATGGTGGCGTAGTCGTTATGTTAATGATGGAATAAATGGTTGTGGTACTTTACTCAATGGATGTTTGGCTAATTTTTGGAGAATTCTTGGATTGCTTTTACTACTCTTATTACTATGGGGTTTAATCAAAGCATGCAATTCAATCGCTAATGATGATAAGGCCTGCTCAGATGCTGAAAAAGCTCGTTTACAGAAAGAGCGATTGAAACATGAATTGGATAGCACAAGAAAAGAATACGATTTAAATCTGCAAAAAGCGTTGTCCAATATTTCTACCATATACTTTTATCACAATTCAACCGATCTTCATGCGAATTCAACTGGGATGAATGGAACTTTAGATCGATTGAGTGAGGTAATGCGAAATTATAAAGACAAAACATTCATTGTGGTTGGACACCGTGCTGGAAGAATAGAAAACAAATTTATGGACTCGTTAAGAGCTGAAAAAGTTAGGTCGCTTCTTATGCAAGATGGGATCAACGGATCACAACTTGTAACAAAAAGAAGATTTGATAAAGACGCGAAAAATTTGCCATTGGATGATTTCATGGATGAAAACGGAATTAGGAAATATAATAAAGACATGTCGGTGACGATAGAAGTAAAAAAATAGATTAAATGTCGGTTGGAGCATACAAGTATTTAGTAAAAGGAACGTTTGAAGGAACATTTACCACCCTTCAAAATGAACCGTTATTGACATCTTCCGAACTTCCAAAAGGCGACGAACACAAAATCAGGATTCATAGAGGAATCATTACCAATTCTGAGGAGATATCTGAAGAAGAATATCAAAGTGCAATTGGTGATTTGGCATTTAATCAAATAAACAAAATTGAAATTCAAAAGAGCGAAAAATGGCCATTAGAATATGACCGAATTTTCACGTTGAACAACGCAAAAATCAAGGATTTTCATATTACGGATGTAGAATTTCTTAACGATAAAACAATCGCTACAATTAAGGGGACCGTTTTTTCAAAAGTTAGTGAAGGAAACTTTAAGGATTTAAATTTTTCGGATGATAATGATACGAAAAACAATCAATGGAACGATCAAAGATGGAAAAAAGATTGGGGATTAGGAACTGGAAATAATGGGTGCCTGCCAAGTGTTCCAAATTTTAATTCCAATGGTTGCGGAAGGTCGGGATGTTTAAGGTGGTTATTATTGCTTTTGTTATTGTTGTTTTTACTTTGGATGATAAGTCGTTGTACTAAATTTGGTCACAAACTTGATTGTTATTATAAAAACTGGAAAGAAAACAGGGAAATTAAAGAATTGGAGGAGGCCAAAAAAGAATTAGAGCTTAGTATGGATAAAACTAAGAAAACAATTCAGCCATGTGGTCAAATTAATGATCCCAATGGCAAAAATATTCCTAAGTCCTATACATTTGATTTGGGTGAAACAAGTGGAACAGTTCGAATTAAATACAACATGTATCAAATTCCAGATCGGGTAGAAGTTATTTATGATGGTGAGCTTGTTGCTGTCACAAATGATAAAAACTTTGAGCCAGTTATTGTTAATAAGAAAAAACATAATTTGGATTATCTTATTCCGATGGGATTTGGACAAGGAGAAGGGGAATTGAAGTTTGACTACAACTATGATAAAAGTAAGCCCACGGAGCTTTTAATTCGCGTAATTCCTAGCAGGGAATTTGATCAAACAGAATGGACACTCAATATTTTTTGCCCATGAATCTAGGTAAATTATTTTTTGGAGTTAGAAACGAAGTACTTATTAATGTTTCTTCTGAAGAGGCAAATAGGCAAGTATTTATTTTTAACATTCTGGGTTATATGCTCCTTTTATTGAGTTTATCTTGTGTAGGAGCTGGAATCATTTACGGGTTAATCATTTTTAATAATTGGGGTGTTGCCATTTTTACAGGGGTATTTTTAGGTTTCATCTGTTTTATTCTTTTGCAACTGTTACTGTTTCTTTCAATGCAGACTCGATACAGAAAAATAAAGGATCAACTTTCAAATATGGAGACCTTGTATGATAAATATAAAGGTTTAGATTTTAAAGGATTGTCGGATGAGGAGGCAGTTGAAATGGTTACGAATTTGAAAATGGCTTTGAGCAAAGATTCTGTAAAATCAGAACCATCGCCATTTCATTTTTCACAAATAATTGTTTCGGCAATGATAATTTCTTTAGTATTATTAATTTCATTTATTGTTGCGAATGGGTTTGAGGTAATGATGTTTCGAAGCTCAATTAATAATTCTTTTAATGAAATAAAAAGTTCCGAGCAAATTCAAAATTTAGCCAAGGACTATAAATTATCAAAAAACACATCGCATTTGGAACAAAAACTTGATGCTGTTTGGACATTATCGATGTTGAAGGAACAAAAAGGGAAGGAATTTAAGGTGGTCAACTGTTATTCACTTTTGATGACAATTGACGTTATGAGCATTGGGCTGGGCAAGACGAAAATATTGATAGACCTGCTATTTGCAGTGATTTTTCTGATTCCCTATTTGTTAGTCAAGAAAAGCGAGGAATATGGATCTGGCGCATTTTTGAAAGCAGCAACTATTGATGGAATTGGAACTTCATTTTTAATGTTTTTGCTTTCTACAAGAAAAATCCAGCAAGTTGAAAACAAAATAAAAACGGAATTCGACTATAATAAAGCCTTGGGAATTAAATGAGAAACCAAAAGAATTTTTTCAAATTTGGCAATCTTGCTTTTTGGGTTATTCTTATAATAATTGTGTTGAATTTATTTCCATTTCTCAATGAAAAGCTTTATCGACAAGAACATCTTTCTGAGTGGTATTATAATTTTGATACAACTCAGATCATTACAGTCGAAGAAGATGAATTGAAAATAGACGAAAAAGACTCGACGGAGGAAAAACAAGATGAAAAGGACAATAAACAAATGACAACTTTCAGGTGGAATTGGAACGATTATGCCGGGAGAAACTGTTCGGTAAGTTTCAAACTTGAAAATCAAGAGTTCGAAACATCGAAGCGTTATCGTGAATCTTATCCAGCATTATTTTTTGAAGGAAATCTTTATTCCGATTTTGTTAAACAATGTGATAAAACAATTTCAATAATTAGTAAAGCGTTTAAATTACAAATGGATAAAAGGAATTTAAGTGGAATTGACAGATTGAATTTTGTTGTATCAGCAATTCAAACTCCTCCATATACTTACATTGAAATGAGAAATTGTAAACAAGGGGGTGATTGTAAACCAAATGGTTGCTGCCCCTATGTTCAGCCTTTCGCAGTTTATACTCCCACGGAATATGTCTTTCAAGAAACGGGTGACTGCGATACGAAATCGCTTATAGCATATGCTATCCTTAAAAAATTGAATTACAATGTTGCTGTTATAGTTGGAGATACGCATGCTGGAAAGCACGCGATGCTTGGGGTTTCTGGATTCCCAGCTGAAATTCCAAGTTCTTATGTGCGGCATAATGGCACAATATATCAACCTTGGGAAACAACAAATTTTGCAGATGAGTTTCAACTTGGAAATATGAGAATGTGGCGAAGTTGGAGAAATTGGAAAGTAGTATTAAACTAAAATAAAAACTATGGAATCTTTAAATGTTGTCATTGCGGCACTTGTAACAGTTTTATATCTGATCGTTGCCTTAAAATTATTATTGTCATTTTTTCATAAAATAACGCAACCATTAAATACGGCCTCTGGAATTCTTCTATCGGGCGTATTAATTGGATTTGGAATTAACTTAAATGATTTCTCTGAAATTGCTGTTTCTTCCTTTTTCTATTATGCCAAGTCAAATAATTTGCTTTTGGGAATTGGATTTTGGTTTGTCTTCGCCTTTTTGGCTTTCATTTTTTCATATGCTCTTTTTAGATTTAGCTTCCAAATGATAAATTGGGCAACTCCAGAAAATGAAAAAGCCGAGCTGGGGAAAAATAATGTGGTTCTAGGCATAATACATGGAATTTCCTATATCATTCTTTGCTTTGTATTAAGTGAATCAATGACAATATTAGCGAATACCTTAATCAGTTATCCGACCTATCCAAATTAGAAAGATATTTCCACGAAGTTGTTTTTAATTGATTGATGATATTGCCAATCTAAAATCGGTTCAATTATAATTTATACCTTTGATTTCGATTTTTTCTATGTGGAATAGCCTTGCGAGTCTGATTTTAAGAAATAAGTTGCTCATCTCAACCGTAATAATCATTCTTACCATTTTTTTTGGGTATTTCGCAGTTACTAATTTGAAGGTTGATAACCGCTACGGAAACACACTTCCAACGGATAGTCCTGTTCAAATGGACTATTTAAAATTCAAGGAGCAATTTGGTGAAGATGGTTCCACGTTGGTTATAGCGATTAAGTCAGATTCGTTGCACAATGAACGAAATTTTAAAAAATGGCTTGAACTCACTCAGAAAATTAAAAAAATTAAAGGAGTTGAAAATGTTATTTCTGAGGCCACCTTATTTACAATTAAAAACAATGTTAAGGATACTACATTTGAGATCAATCCAATTTTTTCCGATACTACATACAAGAAAAAAACCATTGATTCAATTAAGCGAGAAATCCGAGTAAATCCCATTTACAAGAATTTACTTTACAACGATGACAAAAAAGTTTCACTTCTTCTTGTTGGGATGAACGAAGAATGTCTGGCGGATAAGAAACGAAACAAGTTTGTATTTGAAATTGAGGAACTAGCTCAAAGTTATTCTAAGTATTTTGGAAAACCTTATTTTGCTGGGTTACCCCATATTCGTGTTGTTATCGGAAAACGAATTGTCAACGAAATGTATATTTTCTTAGGACTTTCCGTTCTTGCTTCCTCAATTTTACTTTACATTTTCTTCCGTTCTCTTCGGGTTGTAATGCAATGTAATCTCGTTGTTTTTGTTTCTGTTATATGGGCACTCGGTAGTATCGCTCTTTTTGGATTTCAACTTTCAATTATGATGGCATTGATTCCGCCTTTGCTTATTGTAATTGGAGTTCCAAATTGTGTTTTCTTGATTACCAGGTATCATCAGGAATACGTACGATTCAATAATAAGACAAGAGCACTTTTCACAATGATTCGCCGTATTGGTTCGGTAACTTTTCTAACCAATTTAACCACGGCAGTTGGTTTTTGCACCTTTACGAGCTCTGAAAAATTGGCTCAATTTGGAATTATTTCCAGTTTGAACATCATGGTGGTTTTTGTTCTTTCCATTTGCATAATTCCCATATTGGCTTCCATTTCAAAACCGCCTAAGCCACGACATTTAAAACATCTTTACCGCGTTTATTCACAAGGATTCATCCAATATATTGTAATCATAATAACCAAATACAGACGTTGGGTTTATGTTGGTTCCGTTGCCATATTGGTTGTAAGCATCTTTGGAATGACTATGATTATCTCAACAGGAAATGTAACAAGCGATCTTCCGAAAAAAGACCCCATTCTCTTGGATATGAAGTTCATTGAAAAGAATTTTGGAGGTTCCATCCCATTTGAAGTAACGATTGATTACAAACGAAAAGGTCGTTTATTTTCGAATGAAACCCTAGAAAAAGTGGAAGAAATACAAAATGTTTTTGCTCAAGACACCTTGTTTTCCAAAAGCTTATCAGTGGTTGATTTCATAAAAGTCATAAACATGGCCTACTACGGAAATAACCCGAATCAGTATAAGATTATCTCAAATAAAGACAAATTACGACTTAAGAAATATGTTGACAAATTTGATGCGGAACGTATTAATGGCGGTAATATCTCGCTGAAAAATTTAGTGGACACCACGCATCACACGTTGCGAATTCGCATGCAAATGAAAGATGTGGGCTCCTACAAAGTTGCGGATAAAGTGGATTCGTTGCGAGGTGAAGTGGATGAAATTCTAAATCCAGATAAAAAGGAATTGGAGCGTTTATTTTCAAAAGTTGAAAAAGGAGATAAATCGGTCATCGATTCAATTCTATATGAACATTCTGCGGTATTCAGCAACCTTATTTCGATTATATCAAAGGGAAATGACGATTTGGAATATGCATTTAATTTGGATCCTGAAAAAATAAACGAATACAAGAGCAAGCCTAATTTTAATAAATGGTTAAGAACTGCAATCAATCAAGAATATTATGATTTAACATTTACTGGAACATCCGTTGTAGCGGCTGAAGGAACAAAGTATTTATTTATTAACCTAGTTCAAAGTTTGGTTTTTGCGATAATCTCCATTGCATTGCTCATGGCTTTTCTATTCCGTTCTTTTACCATAATCTTAATATCTATGATTCCGAATATAATTCCTTTGCTTTTTACCGCAGGAATTATGGGTTATTTTCAAATTCCATTGAAGCCGTCAACCTTGCTGGTTTTTGGAATCGCTCTCGGAATTACAGTTGATAATGCAATTCTCTTTCTAGCTAAATACAGGCAGGAATTGAAACAGCACGCTTGGGACATTAAATATGCTATTCTTCAATCGTTGCGCGAAACTGGTTTGGGGATTTTCTACACATCAGTAATCCTATTCTTTGGTTTTATAATGTTTGTTTTTTCTCAATTCGGCGGTACGAAAGGTCTTGGTTTACTTGTATCGATAACCATTTTAGTGGGAATGGCGACCAATTTAATTATATTACCTTCCTTATTGCTAAGTCTCGAAAGAAGAGTAATTACCAAATCATTCAAAGAACCTTATTTCGATATTTATGACGAGGAAGAGGATTACGATTTCGATAAACTTGAAATAGACACAAAAGGAATTGATTAACCATTATTTTAATACCTTTAGTTGAAATTCAATCGGGTATCGTAATTTGTCAAATGAAAGAAACAAGATTCATTAGGGAAAATCAACAGAAATGGGAACGTTTCGAAAAACTCAATGAATCTTCCGATGCCAATCCTGATGAATTAGCAGATTTATATTTAGATATTACTGACGATTTGGGTTATGCTCAAACACATTATTTCAGAAGAACGGTCAGGGTTTACCTCAATCAGCTTGGACAAAAAGTGTTTATCGGAGTAAATAAATTCAAGCGTGATTCTTTTCGAAATTTAGTCAAGGAGCTAACGATTTCTCTTCCATTGGAGATATATAGATCAAGGAAATCGTTGCTGACAGCGCTTATCGCTTTTATGGTTTATGTAACCATTGGAATTGTTTCAACATCTGTTAATCCAGATTTTCCAAGAATGGTAATGGGAGACTCGTATGTCGATATGACGATTCAAAATATTGAGGCGGGTAACCCTTTAGGCGTCTATGAGGATAGTGACCAATTAGCCATGTTTATTAGAATCACGACGAATAACATTTTTGTCGCTTTCCTAACTTTTTTTGCAGGGTTATTTTTTACACTCGGAACGCATTTACTCTTATTTTCGAATGGCGTGATGTTGGGCGCGTTTCAATATTATTTCCGACTTAAAGGCTTATTAATTACAAGTTTTTTGGGAATTTGGATTCACGGAGCTTTTGAAATTTCTGCGATTGTGCTTGCAGGTGGAGCGGGCATTACAGCAGGAAATGGTTGGATTTTTCCTGGAACACATTCGCGTTTTCAATCATTCAAGCTTTCCGTAAAAAGAGGCATTAAAATTATGTTAGGGCTCGTTCCCTTCATCATAGCAGCAGGGTTTCTTGAAAGTTACGTAACGCACCATTACGATTCTTTGCCTGATTGGTCGAAATGGTTCATCATTTCATTTTCATTTGGATTGATGCTCTTCTTTTTTGTCGCATATCCTTTCTACGTGGCAAAGAAAAATCCACATCTTTTGTCACAAGAGGATGATTTCACAGGCGTAAATAGGTATGAGTTTGTTTCAGGCAAAATTCGATCGTTAGGTGAACTGATTCGTGATTCCTTGTTTTTCTATCAAATTTACTTCCAACGATTTATGGGTTTCATTTGGAAAATTGTACTGCCGATTGCTTTAGTGTTAATTTATTTGCGCGACTTCTTGTTTCCTAATGATCAAGAGTTTGTTTACTATTTTGATTGGGTGAGTCAATTGGAATTTATTGTCGGATTTGGCTTTAAAAATAACTTTGACTTCATTTCATTTTTCATTTGGACTATACTATTTTCCTTAATTCAAGCTTCTGTATTGCATGTATTTACTAACCTGAACGATTCAGTTGTGACATTCAAGGAATTCTTGAAAAAAAGGTTTTTAGTAATTTATCTCGTTAATTTGATTCCATGTTTATTGCTGTTTCTTTTACCCTGGTACACTTCCTTGCCTCTATTGGTTTTATTTCCTTTGTTTCAGCTTGTAATGCCTTCAGTTAGCTTTGAATCTGAAAAATGGAGGACAAATATCAGAAACGGGTTTAAATATAGTGCATCAAGTTATTTTATTTCGTTGCTAACATTCATTATTATTCTTTCGATTTTAGCTGTTTTTACGCAGCCAATTGCTTTTATTGGAAGTCTTCATAACGAATACCGAGGTGTAGAGTTATTTCCGGATATTTTGGATTTAATTGCTCAATTCGTTGAAAAAATTACTTCTACTTATGGTTTAAATGGAATTTTTTGGGCAAACATTTTAAGACAAACCATTTATATAGTTGTTTTGTTGATGGCTATTCCATTATACACTGTCTCAACATGCTTCTTGTTTTCTAATATGCAAGAAATTAAAACGGCTAAATCATTGCAAAAAGAATTTAAGAATTTCGGAAAAAGAAATCGCTTTAAAGAAACAGAAGTTGAGGATTAGAATTTACATAGCAATCGTTTTTAGTTTGTCGCTTTTAAAATTCAAGGCACAAAATAGCTCTGACCTTGAAAAAAAATGGAATAACACGCAGCGTGAGATAGAATTCGGAAAAGATCCAAACAAAAAAGAACCACGTGATTGGTGGAGTAATGCACCACATTATGTTTCGGAAGATGGAACTGTTTCGGATCAGGAAGAAGTCAGTAGCAAAGATTTTGAGGAACAGATTAAAAGGAACCGCAATGGTTCAGGAAAGAATTCCAAAAAGGAAATGAAAGAAACTGAAATGGCTGAGCCACCTGAATTTGATCCGCCAGACATTAATGAACCCGATATCGATATTGATGCGCCTGATCCAACCAAAATTTCACAATCTACTTGGAAAACGATTCTTATTTTGTTGCTCTTTGCAGCAGTTATTACTGGACTTTATTTTTGGTTAAAAAAACAAAATTCAAATCCAAAGTTCGTTCAAGAATTTGATGATGATTGGAATCCGGAGATTATTACAAAATCGGAACTAGACATCAGACTTGAAAATGCATTAATCAATGAAAACTACCGTGAATGCATTCGAATTTATTTTACGATAATTCTCCAACTACTTATAGCTCAAGAAATCATAAAGTGGAAACGTGAAAAAACAAATCACGAATATTTGTTCGAAATGAAGTCAGGATCCATCAAAAAGCCCTTCTCCGATTGTATCCGAATTTTTGATTTGGTCTGGTATGGTGAATACGAATTAGATAAAAATCGATTTGAGAAAATTCAAATGCGTTTCCAGACTTTGTTGAACGATCTAAATGCGAACACGGGTGAAAAATAAGTCGCAAATAATTGTTTTGATGGCAACACTTCTCCTGGCGGCGGCTTTGGTTTTTATTTGGCGTTGGGGTGGTGAAAATGGTGGAAATGGAGTCAAGAATTACTCGTATAATTGGGACAAAAAGTTTGATTTTCAGAGCAAAGATCCCAAAGGACTTTATCTGTTTTTCTACTTAGTTAAATTTAAAAACCCGAAAAGACCCATTTTTGACATT
>VGML01000004.1 GCA_016866415.1 Bacteroidota bacterium
TCAATATTGCTAGAGCCATCAAGTGGATCAAAAAGTACAATGTATTTTCCATTCTTGGATTGTTCTGATTTAAACGCCACAAAATCATCATTTTCCTCTGATGCAATTCCACATACTTCACCTCCTTGCTCAAAAGCCTTGATAAAAGCTTCGTCGGCAACTACATCCAATTTTTGTTGATCTTCACCTTGCACATTTTGATTTCCTTGAGCGCCAAGAATGTGATCAACAAGCCCTGCTTTGCGTACGTCTCTTGAGACAATTTTTGAAGCGACTGCGATGTCGTTTAAAAGCCTTGAAAGCTCACCAGTTGCAAACGGAAAATCTGCTTGGTTGGTGAGAATAAACTCGTTGAGTGTAATTAATTTTGACATGTCTTTAAACAAAAAAAGCCCGCCAAAGCGGGCCAGTGAAAAATAAGGTATTAAACTGAAAACATTGAGAATGAACCACTTTGAGAACTTGCAGTATCAATTGGATTCAAAATCAATGTCGGTATAAGCGCATCATTTGTAATGATGTACTGTTCGTAATTAGCTGTAATCGCATTTAGAAAACTACTTCTATTCAGATTCATAATTGCGATAAGATCAGCATCTACACTAACAGCATATTTAACAACTTCTTTGTCAAACCCACTGCTTGAAACAATTGCGGATGTCATTTCCACGCCTCGTTCTTTAAAGAAACGTTCTGAAAAAATGATATTTGAGTGAACTTGATGTCTTAAATACTCATCAGATTCGTCGGGAGTAACAACGTGAACTTTTGATTTGAAGTATTTTGCCAAACTTGCAACAATAGACAGTTTTTGTTTGGTTTCTTTGTGCAAGTCCATAGGAACAACTATCGAATCATATCCTGTTGGTTTAACTGACTTTTCTTGAACGATAATGAAAGGAACAGTAGAACTCGTAACCACTTTCAAAGCGTGGCTACCTGTTATGTGTTGCCAACCATGAGCGCCGTGTGTTCCCATGAAAATTAATTCTGCTGAATGTTCAGCCGCATATTCTCCAATATCTTCAAAAATGCTACCAATGCGAACAACAGGAATTATTTCAACTCCTTCAGCTGCATAACGAGCAATTACTGATTCTAATTTCTCCGCAGCCTCTTTGATTTGAACATCTTTTGAAACCACATGCAACAAATGCACAGCAGCGCTAAGCGGTCGAGCAGAAGCAATTGCATGTTCTAGGGCAATATCCCCAACGGATGTAAAATCGTGAGGAACAATGAAAACCTTTTTTGACATATAACTTGTTTCTGCAAATTTATAATAATCAACTCAATAAATGCTCTTAACTACTTTTTATTTTTTAATTAAAAACGATTTTTTTGAATAACTTCGTTTTTTAGCTCGATATGGCGATAATTGGAAAATTGATTAAAAAAACTACTGAAATAAGTTATCTTAGAAATGCAAAAAAAGGCATTGAATATGGACATCAGCTTGAGAGCTTGCGTTCACTTTTGGATACGGCGAAAAACACGAATTTTGGTTTATATTACTCATTTCATGATTTTGTACAAAAGCCAGATATGGTATCACATTTTCAAAAAAATGTTCCCATTTGGAGTTACGAAGATTTTTACGAGAAGTGGTTAAAGGAAACAATTGAAGGAGCCAAAGACCACACTTGGAAGGGTAAAATTAAGTTTTTTGCACTTTCTTCCGGAACTACTGGTTCGCCAAGTAAACGCATTCCAGTAACCTTGGAAATGATACGTTCATTTCAGCGCACAAGTATGCGTCAGTTGTCCACCCTTCATGAATTACACTTGTCTGAGAATTTTTATAGTGCGAGTGTACTCACCGTTGGTGGTTCCACCAAGTTGACGAAAAAAGGGAAACATATTGAAGGAGATTTAAGTGGAATATTAAAAAAACACACATCCTTAATTGTTACGCCATTTACAAAACCGGGGAATCGTATTACTGCCATCAAGGACTGGAATGAAAAATTGAAATTGATTGTTGAAAAAGCACCGAAATGGAATATTGCAATCATTGCAGGAATTCCCAGTTGGTGCATTTTATTGATGGAACGTATCGTTAAACATTATAATCTCAATAACATTCATGAAATGTGGCCAAATTTGGAGGTTTATGTACATGGAGGTGTTTTTATGGAACCATATATTGAGCGACTCAATAAGATTAGCGGTAAAAAAATCAATTTGCTGGACACATACTTAGCAAGTGAAGGGTATTTTGCGTATCAAACATCTTTGCATGCAAATGGGATGAAACTATTATTAAATAATGGAATCTTTTTTGAATTTGTGCCATTCAATTCCAATTATTTTGATGAAAATGGAGAGTTAATAAATCAACATGACGCATTTACTATTAGTCAGGTGAAAGAAGGGGTTGATTATGCAATATTGATATCAACGAACGCTGGACTATGGAGGTATTTAATCGGGGATTTGGTTCGTTTTACGAATGTGGAAACCTATGAAATAAAAATTACGGGTAGGATCAAACAATTTTTGAGTCTTTGCGGAGAACATTTATCATTGGATAATATCAATCAAGCTTTGTTGGCCGTTTCCAAAGAAATGAAATTAGGAATCTCGGAATATACTATTTATGCTGATAATGAGAATAGTCAACACAAATGGTATATTGGTTCCCAAAATGCATGCGATGAGAAATTGTTCGCGAAATTAATGGATGAAAAACTTTCTGCTTTAAATGACGATTATGCCTATGTTCGCAAGTACAATTTAGAGGCCCCGAATTTCAATTTCCTACCCGCACAGAAGTTTTATGACTTTTTGGAATCCTTAGGTAAGATTGGAGCCCAAAACAAAATGCCACGTGTGTTGAATAAAGTACAATCTGAAAAATGGCTCCGATTTCTTAACGAAGCTTCTTCGACCTAAAAATAGAATTTTTCGATAACATATAACTCATGAAAAATTCAATAGAATGGTTATATGCTCTAGATACTTTACCAATTTCGTAATCGTAAGATAGCCCGATTTTAAATGGCCCTAAGTCAATTGCAGCGTATGGAGTAATTGCTCCTGTTAATCTAAAATATGTCCCCAAAGTAACGTGCTGTCCATTAACGAGACTCGTAATTCGAGAGGATTCTTTCAACCTATTTCGGAAGAAAATCCCAATGTTGGTTTCCTTGTGTTTTCCTTGAAAAAATTGAACGGCACTAAATTCAAGCGCAGAAGCATCGCTGATTCCATATTTTATGTTGGTATGAATACAAAGTTTTGTGTATAATTTGTCTTCAGTAAACGAGTTAAAACGCTGATTCGGTCTATTTATGTGTGAAAGAGAAAGTCCAAATTGAAAGGCTGTTTCGCTGTGTCCAATTGTCGTGTTTTGTGAAGGTTTGTAATTATATGAAATTCCGCCTCCAGCATCCAAATATGAAAAAGAATTAAATTGGTTTTCTTCTCCTGACGGAATATTTCCGTCCAAATTTGTTCCATTCCATTGCGAGTAAAATAGCAAGTTTGAAAGATCAGCTGATCGATTATTGAATGATGTTTGTATTCCAGCTGAAATCCATTGATTGTTCGTTAATGGTAAATTACCACTTAAGTTTATTCCTCCCGTTTTCAATGAAATTTTCGAATCGCCTCCAACATCATTGATAAAGTAAACGCCTACTCCAGCATAAGCTTTGTTCATTTGTCTTGTTTTCCCTATTGAAAATTCCGCAAGACCATATGAGGTCATAAATTGTGTCCCAGCTCCAAGCCATTGATTTCTGTGCTGGATGCTGAATTTTTCGAATCCATTGAAGATGGAAGTTAGAGATGGATTGATGATTGGAAGCGTTTGATCAATTTGAGATAAATGGAGATCTTGACCGAATGAATGCCCCCATAGAATAAGAAATAGTACACCCAATCGTCTCATTTCCTTATCTCAATAAAGTTATGTTTCCTGAAAGAATTTCATCTTTACCATCCTCATAGGTTACTTCAACAACATATGGGTATACACCACTGTTACAAGGTTTCGATTTGTAACTTCCATCCCATTTGAAGTCTTTTTTATCCGATTGAAAAATGAGATTTCCCCAACGGTCAAAGATTTTGAAATTAATACGAGCTATATTTTTTCCAGCAATTATTTGGTAGACATCATTTTCTGGCATTCCACTTCCATTCGGGGTAAAAGCAGTGGGAATGTGAATTCCTAAAGCACAATCAGCCGATGAGTTATCAGGACTACATGGGTCACAAGGATTACTTCCATTTGTTATTTCAACACCATCAAGGATTCCATCACCATCGGTGTCAGCGATAATCGGAGAAGAACAAAGAACTGCTTCTTGCGCATCCGTCAAACCATCATTATCTGTATCGATTTGACAATCTGGACTTGAGTCGTCTGGATCACATGGGTTTAATGGGTCAGAACCATTTGTGACTTCAGTTCCATCATTTATACCATCTCCGTCGGTGTCTGGGTTATCGTAGTTTGTACCATTGTTTACTTCTTCGGAATAAGTTAATCCGTCACCATCAAAATCACAATTCAGAGCTGTATTATTTGGAATACACGGATCTGCATTTGCAGGGTCTGCTTCATCATTCACACCATCCCCATCCGTGTCGGTTACAGAGGACTCGAGTGCGTCAATAATTCCATCCCCATCCGTGTCAAGAGGATTCAGAGGATCTGCACCAATCTCGACGCAATCATTTTGGCCATCTCCATCCGTGTCTGGGTTATTAGGCAATGTACCTGCTGTTATTTCATCCACATTTAAGCATCCATCTCCATCCAAATCTGGATTGTCAGCAACGAAGACTGCAACAATATTTTCAATTCCTGTAATATTTATAAAATTCGTGTCTTGCGTGATTGGTAATCCCATTGGACCAATTGTATATTCCCAATGATCGAAAATAAAACCTGGCAAAGGCTTAGCCACCAAATTCGTTTGAATTCCTCCAAAATAGGATGTGGTCCAGGGATAGGTTGGTGCCCATTGTGAATTCACTTTAATTTCACCTGATAAAGGAGGCGAAACATTAAATGTTACATTAAATGGACCGGTTAGCTGATAGCAGTCAATCATTCCTCCGGTAATAGCCGTGCAGCGCGTTAAAATGAAATTTCTGAGCTGTGTTACCCGACTCTGCCAGCCTGCAACGGTACCACCCCATTTTTGACATTGAGCTGACATTTCAGGTGCAATTTCATTGACCATACTATCCAAAAGTGGAATTAAATAATCACATGAAAAATACGTATTAGCTAAATCTGCGTACCGTGAAATATAGTATTGTTCAACAATTGGATTTTCAGTGATGAGTTTTTCTAAAATGTCTGTATGTCCTTGCCCTCCTGGGTTCGGCAAATTCTCGGCATTGCAAGGGTCTGCGTTTGCCGTATTATCGGGGATTCCAGTATAATTCACATAATGACCAAATGTGGCGTCCATGTCCCACAAAACATATCTCCATTTTTTTTTGTCTCCGAGTGGATTTGTTCCTCTCCACCAAGCAGTATTCCAATTTAACCAATCTTGATTTACAGTGAATGAATTAATCATGAAATAGTCGCAAAGAGACTCCCAATTCAACTGGCTATCAACATAAGCGAAATTTGTTGGGTTGCCCATGTTGTTAGTAGCAATATAATTTTTAAGGGCATTCCAATTATTTAAGGCATTTGGCGCTCCGTATTCTTCCCAAGTTCCTCCCCATGTTTTTAAGTATTCGAGGTTGTATTTACCCTGATTGTAATAATAATCTGTATAGTCGTGGTCATCTGCCTTTTCACGAATTTCATATACACCCCAATAATTTCCATTCAGATAGAGCACACAAGGTCGTGATGTTCGCTCATCTAGTTTCATATTTGCTCTAATGCTCAAGGTATGGATAAACGCGTCTCTAATATGAGCACCATTCTCAAAGGGATAGTTATCACTCGCTGCAGGCTTGAGAATTAAACGTTGAAAATTATCTCTGGTTTTATCCGGAAAAATTTGATGTTCTAAATCGCCATTATATCCATACTGATCCCGCATGATAAAATCAAAACCTCTCTGATTATAGGCCCAAGAGTCATTTCCATGTTCATTAAAATCGCCTTGTCCTTCATCAATGAATAAGCCATTATCCTCAAACAACTCAAAACCTCCAACGGGTTCAATTTGATTACCATTAATTAATAACGTATTTAATCCAGCACCACAAACAGCAACTACAGGAATGCTATGAGTAACGTTAATAAAATAGGTATTCGTTTCGGTAAATGATGGTAAGTTTGACCCAAAAGCAGCTGCTCGCAATACTCTAGTCGTGTTTATTGTAATTGGACCTGAATAGATAGTCGATGTCGCTGTAGGATCACTTCCGTCTAACGTGTAGCGTATTGTAGCTGCTGCGTCTGAACAAGTTATCGTAACGATTTGAGGAGAGGTGTAGAACCCTGCCTGAACGCTAAAAACTGGTTTAGGTGTATAAAAATTAACAGCGCCTGTATTTGCGGCGTTTGGTGTTGGTGTGGTAAATAATTTAAAATCTGGAGCAGCATTCGTTGATCGACCAACAGAATGGTTGGCTTTAGTCATGTGAACTATTTTAAATGAATCGACCACATTTCCAAAAGTGTTACTTAAAATTATCCAGTCACCTTCAGTTTGAGAGAGGTTGAAATTCGGATGATATTGGTTTCCGTTAACCGTGTTTCGCTTCGAACAAAACACCATTTTGTATCCATTGGAATTAATTGTTCCGCTTGGAATCATCCACTTTGTTAGGTTACTGGCTTTATCAGACAAATACCAACCCGTCAAGTCTACAGTGGCTAAAGTCGGATTAAATAACTCTATCCAATCTTCCCTTTCGCCATATGCGTCGGTAATTCCGGTTACATTTGAACAAGAATATTCATTGATTAGCACTTGACTATAATGTTGAGAAAATACACCTAGTGTAAATAAGAAGATGGAGAGAAGTAATTTCATGGCAAGTTTAGATTTCAATATTACAAATAAAAAGTAATAATTGCAAGACGTATAACTTCGTAATTAAGTTGTATTTTTGACTGTAATATAAATTCATTATGAAATCAATATTAATTTTTTTAGTAGTATTAGTTGTTTTTTCAGCTTGTTCAAAATATGAAGGTCAAGGTGGTGCGGCAACGATAAAAGGAGTGGTAGTTGAGCGAAAGTATAATAGTTTAGGGAATGTGATAGCAAGTTATCTAGCTCAAGACCAAGATGTATATATTATCTATGGTTCGGAGAATACGTTTTACGACGATGATATTAAAACAAGTTTTGACGGAACATTTGAATTTAGATATCTCAGAAAAGGGGTTTATAAAATTTTCGTCTACGAAGATTGTAATACATGTCCAAGTGGAAAAAAAGAGGTGCTAAAAGAAATCGAAATCACAGATAAAAATCAAGTTCTGATTTTAGATACTATGTATATCAAGAAAATATAGTTTTCATGAGGTTTTCGATTGCTTCTATTTTCACGCTTTTACTACAATTGTCAATTGCTCAAAATTCTGTATTTCAACTTTGGACTGAAACTGGATTTAAACATAAACTGAATAAAAAAGTCGACCTTACGGTTGAATGGACAAATCGATTTGACGGTTTCGGCTTGAATACTTCGTTCCCTCAGGCATCAGTTAGATACAAATTTTTAGATTGGTTAAAAGGATCGTTGGATTACAGGTTGATTATTTCTAAAGAGAAAAATGGAAATTTTTCTTCAGGTAATCGTGTAAATGCCAATATACAGTTGAATAAAAAGCTGGATCGATTTGATGTTGGTTTTCGAGCGAGGTATCAATATTCTTTTAATCGATTTGTGACTTCAAGTTACGACCCTGAATTTGACGTCGCCTACCGCTTTCGACCTTCAATTTCATACGACATAAAAAATAGCATTTTCATCCCGAATGCCAGTGCCGAGTTTTTTTATTCACCCGAAAATGCCCCTCTTGGGAATCAATTTACACGAATTCGCTACCAAATAGGAGTTGATTTTGAAACGAAGTTACCATTGGATATAGGAATCGCTTATTTGTATGACAATAAAATAAACCTACCAAATGCGATTGATAGACACGTCTTGAATTTATCGGCAACTTATTTAATCAATGGGAAAGATAATAAAAAGAAGAAAGAAAAAGAGAATACAAAAAATCCAAGAGACCTTTAATCTTTGTATTCATTTCTCTCAAGTCTTTCCTTTACCTTTTGAATGTTTTCTTCCTTTTTTTTCTGAC
This sequence comes from Bacteroidota bacterium, assembly GCA_016866415.1. GTDB lineage: Bacteria > Bacteroidota > Bacteroidia > Flavobacteriales_D > Crocinitomicaceae > UBA952. The sequence goes on from VGML01000004.1 coordinate 8,249, forward strand.
GAGATTCAATTGCAGTTTGTGTGAAGTAGTGATGATTTTCAAGGAATTTTATTTGAATTTCATCCCATTTTCGATCGCTGTCAATTTTATTCATTTCCCGCAGTTCCATGCGCAATCTGTCCGCAATTTCCTCGAAGTCATCACGCCCTAAATAATCTAAGTCTGCGTCGCAAATGATTTCTTGGAGTTTATTTATAGGAAGATGAGGTATTTCCGTGACATGAATAAGTTCAACTATTGTTTTAATATTTTGTTCAGTGTAACCATATTTAGGTAATAATTCACTAGCCATTCGAGCGCCAATTTCCTCGTTGTGTTCATAGCGTTCAATAAATCCTGCATCATGCAAAATTGCAGCAGTTTTGAGTAAAAATAGCCCCTCATCCGTGACTCCTTCTAGCAATGCAATACGTTCAACAGATTTTACAACATCTTTCGTGTGCTTAATTGAATGGTAATAGAGTTTATCGGAAAGACCTTTTTCCAAGATTTTCAATACGTGATGTTCAGTTTTATAATACTTGATTGTACTATAGTGATGTAGCTTTTTTATTTCTTCAAAACGTGAATTTGGAAAAAGACCCTCCCCATTTATAGACAATTCGGGTTTGATTCTAATTACCTCATACATATCTACCATTGTTTGAGCTTTAGACTGCACTCGACCTTTGAATTCACATTCAAAGAAAGGTTCAATGTATCTAAAGGTGGACCCTGCAATGGTAACTTTTCCCGGCTGACTCAACATTTCCATGCGTTGCGCCAAGTTTACCGTTGAACCCCAAACGTCGTAAGCTAATCTTAAGTTTCCGATAATTCCAGCAGTAACGGGACCAGTATTTATTCCAAGTCGTATTTCCCAGTAATCCTCATGATTAGCGATAGCATCGAATTTTATTTTCGACATATATGCCTGAATTTGAATCGCAGCCGTACAGGAATCAATGGGATTTGTGGAGTTTTCAGTAGGAATACCTCCAGCACACATGTAGGCATCACCAATCGTTTTTATTTTCTCAAGATTATTGTTTTCAATTATTTCATCGAATTTTCGAAATAACACATCTAATTTGTTTACCAATCGATTAGCACTCATCGTTTCTGAAATCTTTGTAAAACCAACTACGTCAGTAAACAACACAGAAACTACCTTGAAGCTATTGGCTTGAACTTTACCACTCCTTTTCAATTCGATTACTGCTTCTGCTGGCAAGGTATTACTCAACCATTTTTCTACTTTATCTTTTTCTATTTGAAGTAACTCTTGTTGCTCTAAAACTTTGTTTTTCTTCGCTTCAATTAATACGTTTGCCTCTTCTAATAGATTTTTTTGCTGACGGATTTCTCTAGTACGCTCGGCAATTTTTAGTTCAAGCCGCACTTGTTCTCGTCTTGCTAATTCAATCCTTCTTCGGAATATGACAAGGGTTAGAATAGAAAGGAAAACCCCTACAATAAGCCAAAACCACCAAGTCGCCCAATATGGTGAATTGATTTTCAACTGAAGAGTGGCTGGAATTTTACTCCAATTTCCATCACCCATACGTGCATAGATTTTCAACGTGTATTCTCCTGGAGAAAGTGAATTGAATGAAAGGCCATTGTCAGTTCCAATAAGCTGTTCACCTACATCTGATCCGTTTAAAATGTATTTATAATTTACTAATTGCGGATTACTAATGTCGTTTGTTTGAAATCGAATGGTAAAACTTCGGTGCTTGTAATCCAATTCTAGCATGTTTGTTTTGGAGATAACTTGCTTGAGAGGAGAATTTTTGTCACCTGGTTTTAACCAATTTTGGTCCAATTTGAATTTTGTAATAATTACTTGCAAATCATCGGAAGATTTGGATAAATTACTAGGAAAAAAATAATTGTATCCGTTTATTCCTCCGAAAAAAAGTTCTCCTTTCTTTGATTGGTAGTAAGCATTGGAATTAAACTCGTTACTGACTAGGCCATTTATCTCTTTGTAAATGTTCACCTCTCCAGTTTTACGATTATAAGAGGCGATACCTTTGTTGGTGCTTAACCAAAGGCGATTAAAAGAATCTTCAATTAAACCATAAATAACATTATTGGGAAGGCCTTGTTTTTTTCCTATAATTTTAATGCTGTTCGTTTTTAAATTCATTTGAATAAGACCACTTCCAAAAGTTCCGAGCCAATATTCATTTCCCGATGTGTGACACATGCTACTTACATAATCTTTGACATAGCGAATGAAAGCGGAATTAATCGGGTGAGGAACAATTTTTTGTTTGCTTTCTGAAAAATAATTTAATCCTCCACCACTTGTAGCAAACCAATATTTTCCATTTTTATCTCTAAATGCAACACGACAAACTCCAATTGTAATTGAATTTTTGAGGTCTTTTGGATTGTGTTCAAAAATTTCTGATTTATTTGTTTTGAGGTTGTAGCGAATTACTCCGCCTTTTGTCGCAAGGAAGAATTGGTTCTTATTGTAAGGAACAATAGAATATACCCGATCATGTTTTTGGGCATCCTCTTTAGGCACATAATTCAATTTACGATAGTTGTAGTTAAATGGTCCATTGATTCGCAGTTCATACAATCCATCAAGGCAACCAACCAAAACCCTATTTTCGGAAAGACTATACATACTTAAAACGACTTCTTTTCCTGTTTCACTATTTGATAGCGCTCCGATAGAACGATTAAATTGGTCAAAGCTTCCTGTTTTTCGATTAAAACGCGAGACACCAGCATCAGTTCCAACAAAGACAAATTTTGAATTAGGATCTTCTGAAAAACACCAAACATTTGGAGAGGGGAGTCCTTTTGTTAAATTTCCACTTGGGCCAATTCCTAAGAATCCTATGCGACTTGGATCGAAGCCAGATAACCCACGTTCAGAACCTACCCAAATTTTGTTATTGAAATCTCGATAAAGGCATGATAGACCATTGAAGAGTAGCGAGTTTTTTTGAAAAATATCTTCAGTACTATTAAAAATATTTCCGTTTTCGTTTACAGTAAATAATCCGTTCGACGCTGTAGCGATGAAGTATTTACCGTCCGCTTGAACAACATCTTTCACACTGAATATACCGATTTTATCTAATGACTTAAATCGTGAATCAATTTTAAGAGAATTCGGATTAAATTGGAACACGCCTTGGTTTGTGCAGAGTAAAACAATTCCATTTGTCAATTCTACCATTTTAAGGATGGAGACTACAATTTGATCCTTAGTCTTTAAATCAAGTTTTTGAGGTGATTTGGACAAGGAATTATAATAAATCAAACCTTTATCCTCTGTATCAATCAACAAATTTCCATTGTTAAGACAAGTTACTAAATGAACTTTTTTTGATTCCAGATTTATCTTTTCCTTTTCAAATTCGAGTTTTTTCGTATCAAATTTTAAAATACCATAACCTATTGTTGCGAGCCATAAATTTCCATTTTGATCGAAATCCAAACTCTGAACATCCAAAAGAATTTGACTACTGATTTTAAAGGTTGTAAAACGTTCTGATTTTGGGTTATATAGAATCAATCCACTGGCTGTTCCGAACCACAAGCGCCCATCAGGAGTGCGAGCAGAGCATTGGAAGTTAGTGCTTTCAAGGCCAGGAGTTTCATCTTGGTTAAAAACCTCAAAGGATTTACCATCAAAACGATTCAATCCGTCTTGTGTACCTATCCAAAGTGAATTATTTTGGTCTTGAATAATGGTCGTAACAGAACTCTGAGAAAGCCCATTGCTTATCGTGTAGTTATTGAAACGATAATCACCTTGGGAAAAGCTTAAAAATTTTCCAACCAGGAAAATTAGAAGTAAGAATAATTTTAATCTGTTATTTTCCGTCATTCATTTGATTACTGTTATTGGCTTGAATGATTGAACTTTCTAAATCTCTATCAAACAAGTACAATCCTCCGCTGTCATTTCCAATTAATTTGATTTTGTCCAAGACAGCGCGAGCCAATGCTTCTTCTTCAAGTTGTTCAGAGACATACCATTGAACGAAGTTGTGGGTAGTGTAATCTTTTTCTTGCAAACAAATGTCAACTAAATTGTTAATACTTTCAGTTACGCTAATTTCATGTTTAAGTAACAATTCAAAAACACTTTTTAAGTTTTCGAACTCAATAGGAGGCTGCTCAATTGCAGGAATAATTGCTTTTCCCCCGCGCTCATTTACGAATTTAACTAATTTCAGCATGTGAAAACGTTCCTCATCAGAGTGAGAATACATGAATTTAGCTGTACCATTTAATCCGTTTTTTTCTGCCCACGAGGCCATAGCCAAATAAAATTGTGAGGATGATGTTTCTTTTTTGATTTGCTCATTAAGCGCTATTTCAACTCGATTATTCATAGTTTATTTTTTTACAAATTTACGAATCTTCGTTTCAAAAAGTATAGTTTTTAAAACAAAAAAAAGGAATGTAATGTACCTTTTTAGATTCTTAGAATTTATTTTAAAATATCGAATTATAGTTGAAGATAAACTTTATTGTTAGTCGTTTTCTTGCTTTTTTGAACATTAAATCCAATGTTAACTCCTGATTGTTATTTACAGAAAATCACGTCAATTTTTAAGTTGTTTCAATTCAAACAGAATTGAAAAAATGGAAATTATAAATTTCTATACCATTGTACCATTGGAATGGGAACAGGCACAAATTCGCCATCCGAATATATCCCAGTGAAACCGAATTGAAGTGCTTTACCTTCTTCTTGATGCCAACGAATACCGGGCATTAGTAATAATAATCCAGGATAACGAATGGTTTGAGATACAGTTCCTAGTTCATAATTATTTGTGGATGGATTAAATATATATTCTTGATATTCTTCGGTTTTTGATCTACCTGGTAATATGAAAAATGAATCAAACACTAGACTGATTTTTTTGGAAACCTTTATCATACTTGCGATACTAGCTAACGCTCTTCCATTCGTTTCCGTATTCTTCGTTGAATTATGAGATTGGTTAGGTTGCCAAATTAATCCATATCCACCTGAAATTGCTATATTTCTTGATCTATCTCCACCTGATAAAGTGGCAAAAGGCAGAAATCCACCCCATTGCGGAAGTGTCCAAGAACCTGTCCCTATCAATCCCCCGACAGCAAAATGAGAGGATGGGCCCAATTGAAAACTTTTTTTAAATGTTCCAATAATCGGAGTTCCGAACCAAGAAGTCATAATTCCAACGCCTAAATCTTCTCCAATTCCGAATTGAAAGTCAGGGCCAAATAAATTCCATTGGACATAGTGTTCTCCTTTTTTAATTGGCAGCCCATTAGTCGTAATAAAATAGCGTGTCGCAAATTTATCCTCTCCTACGTATTCTCCAGCGATATTGAATTTTTTAGGGTCAATCAACTTGATTTCCTTAATTATGTGCTGAGGAATATAAATCTTCCTGTTTTCATTTGTCAATAGCAATATCTCTCGTGCATCTTGGCTAAGGATTTTCCCAATAAATTTCGAGCCATCATTTTTAACAACTATATACGTATTTGTGTCTTTGACAATAGTTGAATCGGGAGGAGTAACCTGCGTGCAGGCGATTCGAGAAAAGAAAAGAACGAAAAATAAAGTAAGCGAAAAAGTCGAATTCATAAGTTTTATTTGAAATTAAAATTAATGAGTTTGCTAATTTAAAAAAGAGCTCTTCATGAAATTTATCAATACACCAATGTATAAAACTACTCTTCGATGTAAGTACGGTGAACTCTTTTAGAAATGGATGTCAAGACCTCATACGAAATCGTTTGCATCTTTTCAGCGAACTGAGATAAGGTGATTTTGTCGGCTATTAGTTCAACTCGATCGCCTGTTTTGACAAATTTTTTGGTTACATCCACCATAATCATATCCATACAAACACGGCCAATAATATGGCATATTTGACCATTGATAACAACAGATCCAACACCATTACTCAAACTTCGTCGAAAGCCATCCGCATAACCAACTGGCACAATTGCGATTTCCATGTTTTTATCTGCAACGAAAGACCGTGAGTAACCTACGCTTTCTCCTTTTTGAATTTGCTTCACTTGTGAAACTGTGCTTTTCCAAGAAATCACAGGTCGTAGTTTTTTAACCAAAGCAGGATTTGATGAAACACCATACATGCCAATGCCAATGCGAACCATGTTGAATTGTGCCTCAGGGAAATTTGTAATTCCTTCCGAGTTTAACAAATGCGTAATGAATTTTCCTACAAAATTTGATGAAATGTAGTTACAAGCTTCTACAAATCGTCTAATTTGTAAATCCGTGAATCGTTTGTCTCTACGATTATCGGAATCAGCTAAATGTGAATAAACCCCCTTAATCGAAATTTCTGGTTGAGCTTGAATAACCTCCATCAAACGTGGCAACTCCTTTAAATCAAATCCCAAGCGCCTCATTCCGGTGTCGATTTTCACATGAACGGGGAAATTTTGTACCCCTTGAAAAATCAATTCGTGCAACAACTCATCCAATTGTTCGAACGAAAAAACAGTCGGTTCAAGTTGGTATTTGATGCAGTCTTCAAACCCTTCATCTACAGTATTCATAACTAAAATGGGAACTTTTACACCTGCTTTTCTCAATTCCACTCCTTCATCAGGATAAGCTACACCTAAATAATCGATCCCTTGCTTTTCAAGGTAAAGACCGATTTTTTCCAGTCCAGCTCCATACGATTGCGCTTTCACCATGGCCAACATTCTGGTAGATGGTTTCAGTTGCGACTTATAAACTTGAACGTTGTGTTTTATTGCTGATAAATTGATTTCAACGAACGTTTTATGTTTTTTCAATCTCAAGCGCGAAGCGAGTTTTTCCATTTCGGATTTTCGCGTTCCCTTTACCAAAACTACTGCATTTGAAATGTCAAGTTTCGGATTTTGTCCTTGAAAAACAAATTGATACGAATCTGGCTTAAATTTCTTTAGTATTTGAATTAAATCTTGCTCTTTGTGTTTGTTCGCTTCATCCAAACCAACCAACACAATTCTTTTCTTTTCTTCCGAGATTGCTAGTTGATATTCCAATGAAAATTCCAATGCGTCTAGATCCAAATTGTAGGTATCGTTTATGATAATTGAATTATCTCGTCCTTCGAAAGTTTCCATTCGCATAGCCAAGCGAGGAAGAGACTTTACGCGTTCTAAATCCAACTTTCCCAAACTTTTTGAAGCAGCAAGCGCTAATGTTCCGGATAATATACTCGGTTTGTCAGTAAACGGAAAAAAGGTTGATTCCTTGGTATATTCGCTCGAATTAATTAAAACACCATTGATTTGACTCATTTGGTTTTTTGACAAATGAATAGTAGAGGAAACCAACGTTTTTTTACATCCGAAAAACAATTTTAATTTTTCCTCTAAATGTTTCAGATCGGAACTAAATCCTTCCTCGTGTGCACTTCCAAACGATGTAAATATTCCATAGTCCGGTTGAATCATTTTTTGGAGGGCGTCCATTTCTCTAGCTTTTGAAATTCCTGCTTCAATGATGGCTAAATCTGCTTTTTCGTGCATTTCAAGAAGCGAAAGGGCAACCCCAAGTTGTGAGTTGTAACTTTTGGGACTGCGAATAATGCGCATTTTATCCGATAAAAGATGATAAAGCCACTCTTTTACTGTTGTTTTACCATTACTTCCTGTAATTGCAATTACGGGATATTTAAATTTATTTCGATGCTGCGCAGCTAAGTTTTGTAGTGCCACTAACGTATCTTGAACAAGGATGTAAGCCGCGTTTTTGTGAGGTTTGTTAGGAATTTCAGAAATGACAAAAATCCGAATTCCCTTACGATAGGCATCATTTAAAAAATCATTTCCATCGCGAAAGTCACCTTTAAGGGCGAAAAAAGCTTGTCCTTCCGAGGTCGCTATTTTACGAGAGTCATAAACAACTTTATCAATGATAAAATGCTGAGGTCCACACAAATGTTCTCCAATAATGGATTGACAGAATTCATCATATGGAAGGTTTAATTTCAATTTGTTGAGCTCTGATAACAGGTTCTACAAAGTGGCCTGTATTTTTCAACTGCTCCAACCAGAACTTGTCCACCTTCACTAGCTGTGCGATGTGAAAATTGAGCTAAATTCCCACAAGAAACGCAAATTGCATGTACTTTGGTGACGTATTCAGCAATCGCTAAAAGCCTTGGCATTGGGCCAAAAGGAGCACCGAGGTAATCCATATCTAAACCAGCAATTATAACACGTGCTCCTTTGTCAGCAAGATCGTTGCAAACATCAACTAAATGTTCGTCAAAAAACTGGGCTTCATCGATGGCAACAACTTTTTGATTGTTCCATTTTTCTGTAATTTCTTGTGAAGATTTCACGATTACTGCATTGAATGCCGAACCTTTATGGCTGACGACTTTATCTTCACTGTAACGATTGTCAATATCAGGTTTGAACATGATCAAAGGTTGGTTCGCAAATTCAGCACGACGTATTCTACGAATTAATTCTTCTGTTTTTCCTGAAAACATGGATCCACAAATCACTTCAATCCAACCATTTTGTCTTCCTTCACCCGGAAATTGTTCTAAAAACATAACTCTAAAGTTCTTAACAATTATTGTATAAGAAAAAATACCTCTCTCATCACTTTCACATGAGGTAGTTTTCTAAATTTGAACTCAAAAGTCTTTAATTCCAACCAATAATCAAAATAGAAGTTGGAAAAATGATTTGAATGTTAATAAAATGAATGATTATGAGAGAACTGGTTTCAACGATAGAATCACTACTGGGGAAAATCGAAGAAGGATCGATTACACAACTTGAAATGGAACAATTGGTTGCCGATACGCGTGAGTTGAATGAACGACTAATTGTTTTGCGTTATAAAATTTATGAGCAAGGAATTTTCGAAATCCCGACCGCCCCAAAGCAAGAATTGGAGATTGAGCTACCCGAAATAGAGTTGAATTTGGAAATTACGGATGAACCGCAATCGATTGAGGTTGACGAGGTAAATCAAAATAGCGCGATCGAAGAATTTGATGAAGATCATGCTTTTTCAGAGGCTTTGAATGAGTCCATAAAAGATTTTACTCCCGAAGAATTAAATTTTTTGACAACACAAAACGAAGTTCCTTCATCTCCGGAAGTAGAAATTAACAGTCCAATGAATTCTGATTTATTTTCATCTGATTTGAATGAAAATGAGACTAATACGGCTATAAATACTGAAAATCAAGATGAGGAACAAATTATCCACGAAAGCACGGTCATTTCCTCATCATATAATGAAGAAACAAATAGTGAGGTTCAAGAGATTACTCACCATCAAACGAGTGTGATTGAAAGCGAAGAATCGACGACTGTTATCGAAACGGAGGAAACAACAACCATAACAACATATGAAAATCAAGATGAGGAAAGTGAGTTGCCTTCAGTTGAAACGCCAATTTCTTCAGGTGATCCTGAAACGGAAAGTAAATTGAAGTCAATTGAAAAAAACATCCGAATCAATTATTCCATTGTACCTCTCGAAACCTTGATTGGGTCATTTACCCTTAATGAACGTCTTCAATTCATCAATGAACTTTTCGAGGGATCAAGTGATTCGTTTTCAACAGCGGTAAAAAAGTTAGATACGCTGGATGGGTTGGATTCGGCTCGCAGTGTTGTAGGTGAATTTGCTTCAACAAATAATTGGGACTTGGAAAGTGAAATCGTGGAGGACTTTTTAGTTAAAATTTGCAGAAGGTATGCCTAAGGATTTTGTGAGACTGATTTTTATTTTATTGTTTTTTTCTACTTTTTTTTCGTTTTCTCAATCTGACCAGATTAAGGATTTCACAAAAACACTTTGCTCACCTGAGTTTCACGGAAGGGGATATGTAAATGGAGGAGATTCAATCGCTGCGGAATACATTGCCAAGTCATTCAAAAAAATAGGATTGAAACCAGTTAGGAAAAGTTATTTTCAATCTTTTGATTTTCCTGTTCAAACATTTCCAGGAGCTTGCACTGCCATTTTAGGCGGAGATACACTTAGACCCGGTATTGATTATTTGATTACTCCAAATTCCGGTTCTTCTTGCTCCACTTCCCAATGTTTAAATGGGAAATCTTATCGAATTGTAACGTGTAATCTTGAAAAATTATATGATTCAATAACTTCATTTTATCCCTGTCCGCCAAATGTGATGATTGCAGTTAAAACTTTTGGTTTGAGTAGTGATAGTTTGAAAGTCATAAAAAATCGGCTTCTTGAATTGAGCTCATTTGCCCCCGTTGTAGAGATTACAAAGGACAAGTTCACATGGTCTGTAAGTCAAAGTGCAAACTCTTATCCATTTTTTCAAATTCAAGATTCCATTTTTCAAAAACGAAAAGGAGATTCTTTTTTTCTTCATTTACAAACCAAGTTTATAAAACAGCATCAAGCACGTAATGTAATAGGATATATTCCCGCCTGTAAAAAACCGAAAAAGAACCCCTTTATCTTTATTACAGCTCATTATGATCACCTCGGTAGAATGGGTGCCGATACGTATTTCCCAGGTGCAAATGATAATGCAAGTGGAAATGCGATGTTGTTGGCTCTTGCAGAAAAATTGGTAAAAAATCCTTTGACGGATTACAACATTATTTTTGTCGCTTTTGCAGGAGAAGAAGTTGGGTTACTTGGATCAAAATACATGACCGAGAATCCGATTGTTCCACTTAATAAAATCCGATTTCTACTGAATTTGGATATTATGGGAAGTGGTGAAGAAGGAATTACAGTAGTTAATTCGACTTTATTTAAAAATGAATTTGATCAGTTAAATTCGATAAATGACTCCTCGAAATTTGTGTCATTGATAAAGCCCCGCGGCCCTGCTGCGAATTCCGATCATTACTTTTTTACTCAAGCCGGAGTCCCTGCCTTTTTCATTTACACAATGGGTCCTAACAAGAATTACCATGATGTATTTGACACCTATAATGCCTTGAGCTTTAAAGCGTTTGATGGAATGTCCGAATTATTTGAGCTCTTTATTAGAAAGCTTTAAAATCAATTCTTTTGAATTCTGACCAAAAATACGGTCTGAAAAATAAAATGAACGAACGAGAAGAACAATCCGTGCATGATTAATTCGATTGATTGATCGGTGTAAATGTAGGCTAGTTCCAAAGACAGTATAGAGATCAATTGTGCGCTAGTCATAATCAAAAAACGTCCCGCAATTGGTTCTGTGTCAAGCAATCTGAAAAACAAGATGAAACCGCTAAGCACAAAAATGAACGTGATTGAAAATAAATTAGCAGCTACAAGACGTATATTCAAATTGAAAAGTCCCAGCGAGTAAATTGTGAAATAAATCACACTGATTAAAAAGGTTTGAAAGAGAAATTTTAAGAGAAACTTTTTATTCATTCGATTGATTCATTTTGAGAACTTCTCGAATCACGACATACAAAGAAATGAATACACCGAATAGACTTAAACCAATTGTCCACCAAGGAGTTTTGGAAGCGTATTTTTGATCCAAATAAGATCCAAGCCAACTGAAAAAACCAATCGCTCCTATCATTTGAAAGGCTATGGTTGTATATCGAATAAAATTACCAGCTTTTTTTTTATCGTTCGGTTCGATTGCCATTAATCAAACTCGATATCCGTCTTGAACGTATTGTTCGTCGAAACTGGAGATTTCATAACGCATGCACCTTCAAAAAAGGCTCCTTCCTCAATATTCAATTTCAAGGTTTGGATATCTCCTTTGATTCGCGCAGTAGTTCTTAAAATTAAGAGATTCTCAATGGTGAGTTCTCCATCTAGCGAACCTTCAACGTCGGCATTAACACAAACTAAATTTCCTTTAATTTTTCCAGAAGTACCAATTTGCACTTTTCCTGAACAAGAAATATTACCATTAATTTCGCCTTCAATTAGTAAATTTGAATTCGACACAATATCTCCTGTTATCTCTGTTCCTGATAGTATTACATTCACTTTATCCGAAGTTTCGTTTATTGAACTTGACCCAAAAAATTCTTTTCTTTTTAACATAATTGACTAATAATTATCGTCGTAGAATAGTTTATATTCGTCAAATTTCGCAGTTTCTATTAACTTTTTCAAATTTTCTTGCGTAATTATATAAATTTTGTTGTCAAACAAGCCGTTTAAGTCATCCTCACCATGCTTATAAGCACTGATATATTCGTTTGCAATTGTAACTGTTGGGAACTCCTGTATTAGTATGAAATTTTGTTCAGAGGTGGTCATTTTTGCACTTACTTTAACTCTTGTTTTTTTAAAACTTTTCGAAAAGTCTGAAATCATATTTTTAGCATCTTCCGTATCGTCATCTTTGTCTAATTCAACAATTACGAACTGAGTAACCTTATCATCATACTTATAGATGTAAGTTTTGTTGAAATTAACAACCTCATTTTTCGAGTAACCACTATTAATTACGTCAATCATTTGCTTAGCTCGAATAGCTTGTTCTGTTCCTGGTTTTTCTTCAATAATTCTTTTTAATAAAGGCAGAAGGTCCTTCTTGTTTTCGGTGAGTTGACCTGCTGCTAGCGCATTCAAGAGCATATATTCTGCTCGAAACGCGTTCGTTTTGTCTGTTGCAACAATTTTATTGGTCTCATTCAATACGGATTGATAATTTCCGCGGTTATATGAATCTAGTTGTTGTAAATAAGCTACACCTGAGGCCTGCTGATTTTGTTTTTGTTTTATGTAAAAGTCTGGATCTCTAAAATAATTTGCAGCGTCAGAATTGGGATATTTTTCGAGAATATGATTTTTATATTTGTCCGATTTTGTTGATCCCTCATTGATTTTATACAACTGAAAAGCAGAGGATAAATCTGTTATTCCCTCTTTCTTTTTTAGGAGGATTGCTTCAAATTGCTGAGCTGCCAATTCATTTTCACCCAATATTTCTTTGTATAAAACTCCAGACTTATAAAGCGCATCAATCAGTCGGACTTCAGAAGCTGCATAGGAGCTGTCCGTCAATGGAATGTTCTTTAATAAGTCTTCTTCTGTCAATTTACCTCCACTTGGAGTATTGGCGCTAATGTTTTTAGATGAATCACCTTCTTGTTTTGATTTATCGGAAGTATTGAAAACGGTTTTTTCACTTCGTCGCCAGTCATCTTCATTTTCCCGAGTACCCCAAAGATTTTTAAAGTCCTTGTATCCTTCCTCTCGCAATTTCGGGTTGTTGTATACAAACTTGTTTCCACTCGCATTACCATTTTGATTCGATTGGTTTTGAAGTTCAAGTAATTTGGCAGCCTCAGCTTCTTTTTTCTTTTGCTCAGCTTCTTCCATTGCTTGAAGCGTTTCCTTAATAAAATCTTTTCGATCACGCTCGCTCATTTTTGCGATTCGCTGCACACTGTCTTCAAAAATTGCAGTTTCAACTGCGCTGACAAGATCCGCCAATTTAATTGCTTTGTTTTTGATATCATCTCCATTTGGATAATCTTCGGGCATGAACCGCGAACAAGAATCATAATATTTTTGAGCTCCAATGTAATTTCTTACTTGGTAAGAAATGTCACCTAGTTTTTCATACGACATGGATTTTTGTCGCTTGTTTGCCCCCGAATAAAAAGTTGATTTTGTTAAATATACAATCGCTTGATTCTGATTATTTTTATTCAATTCAACCAAAGCCATTGAATAATAAATTTGATCTTTGAAAGGAGCATTTTTAGAATCACGAAGCATTCTTTTAAGGTCTTTCGCGGTATTTTCTCCTGTTCCAGTTATTGCTTTGTTCAAGCGAGCGTTAAAAGCGATTTCGGGAGCCGCAGATGCTTTTATAGACTTACTAAAATGATAATTTGCTGAATCCAATTGATTTGTTGATTGATACAATTGAGCAAGTATAAAATGAAGCCTCGCATTTTCTCGCTTGTCTTTACATTTTGAAATTGCCAACAAAAGGCCTTCTTTACCGGCATCATAATCCTTGCGTTTAACTGCTAAATCAGCATACGATTTATAAATGTCGAATTGGAGCCCTCGACTCATTCTTGGCCTTGCTTCCTCTCCAGGTTCAACAGACTGTTTTTTCTTTAAAAAAGGAATGTAATCAACAAATTTCTTCTTTTTTTGCTCTTTGGAAATTTCGTTCAAGGCATCCAATTTAAGTTTGGCGTCAGCAAATTTGTTTTGTTCGATATTGATTTTCGCGATCCATAAATCCGCCTCGTATGTAGACGGGTCTTTTTGAAAAAACTGTTTTACAAATTGAAAATTTTTCAACGCTTTCTCGTAATCTCTACGATAATACATTGACTTACCAACCAATAACCAATTTTCGTCAATCCAATTGTTATATTCCGCTTGCTTCGTATACATGTTTTCAGCACTGGGCATGCTATGTTCCAAAATCACTTTTTTACACTTAGAAATGGCTGTATCAATGATTGGGTACATTCCTTTAGCCTCAGTTTCATTTGGTAGCGGATTTACAGGTAAAATGGCAAAGAAATCTTCTTTTCGCGAACCATTGTAAGTCTTGAGCGCGCCTTTCATTAGTTCCCCAGCATTGAAGTATCCGTTGTATCTTGCTGTTGTGGAATGGTAAGTCCGATTTAGAAAGGAATTGTTTTCAGTTGAGCATGACAAAACCAGCATCAAAAGGAATACCCAAGTGTAAGAAAGGAATTTTCTCATTTTCAATACTAGTTATAACTGAATTGTTCGATTATTATTGTAAATCAGGCAATATTCGTAAATACTTGTTGAATGTCATCGTCGTCTTCAATTTTGTCCAACATTTTTTCAATATCGACAAGCTGCTCTTCTGTAAATTCGACAGGTGAGGTTGGAATTCGTTTCAAACTTGATTTTTGAACCTCAATTTGCATATCTTCCAATGCTTTTGCAATGGATCCAAATGCTGTATAATCACCATAAACAATAATTTGTTCGTCTTCAACTACAATTTGCTCACATCCCGCATCAATAAGCTCCAATTCTAATTCTTCCACATCTATGCTATCGGATTTATTGATTTCAAAAACACTTTTTCTTGAAAACATAAACTCCATTGAGCCATTTGGAACGACGGAGCCACCAACTTTATTGAAATAAGATTTGACATTAGCCACGGTTCGGGTTGGATTATCAGTGGCACACTCTACATAAACCAAAACACCGTGGGGACCTTTGCCTTCGTAATTTACTTCAGTGAAGGAAGCAATATCCTTTTGAGCAGCACGTTTGATAGCTGACTCGATATTGTCTTTCGGCATATTTTCTGCTTTCGCATTTTGTATTGCTGTTCGGAGCTTCGCATTCGTTGTTGAATCCATTCCTCCCTCTTTTGCAGCCATTGTAATGGCTTTTCCAAGTTTCGGAAACATTTTGGACATTTTATCCCAACGTTTTTCTTTTGCAGCTCGACGATATTCAAATGCTCTCCCCATATGCTAATTTTGGGCAAAAGTAAAGATTTGCGTTGAAAATTTCAAGTCAAATTACGTGAAAGACCAATTAAGAAATTTGCAAACGTGAAAAATAATTATTCCTTTGACATGTTATTGTTGAGGTATTCGTTCAAACGTTGTTTCGAGTTGTACTTAATGTCTACCCAAAACAAATTGATATCACCTATGTGGTAATCGTCCATTGTCCATGCCATACTTCTGTATGGAAAATGAGGAGCTGAAATCCAAACGGCGCCGTCGATGAGATGTGTCGAAAATGATTGACCATACATCTTGGCATTTGAGAATAAAAATCCTTTGTGTTTTTTTCTATCAGCAACTTTATCTGAATTCCAAGTCACCGGATTAACAACAGCCTTTCCTTTATACCACATTTCGAATTTTTCCTTGTTGACTTTTCGTTTGAACGTATTCCAAGATACAAAACCGCCGATTTGATTTGGTGAGGTCATTAAAGGAATGGTTACAAATTCGTTTTTTTTCAACCCAATTCCTGGCAAATAGGCAGCAACTAATTGATTTTTAAGTTCTTTCCCGTCAAAAAAATCCTTTAATAATAAGGTTAAGTGAGTTGAACCTTGACTATGACCAGCCAATATGATTGGTTTCCCGTTATTGAAATGATCAAGGTAGTATTGAAATGCTGCTTTGACGTCCGAATATGCGAAAAGCAAGGCTTCCCTGCCACCATTCTCTAAATTCCGATAGGAACGAATGTGTGCCTGCCTGTAAAACGGAACAAACATTCGTCCGCATTCCACCCAAGCTGATGCTTGAAAGCGAATGGCATTATCAATTATTTTTTTTCGAAACGCAGTATCATCGATGGGAATATTCCAACGCTCATCTTTTTTATCTAGAAACAGAGTAGGGTATACGTAGAAAACATCTGCTTTCGAATTGTTACTAGTATCGCTCATGTATGTATTTAATACTTCAGGAACATTGGTTGGGTGCACAGCCCAATTTGAAATGTTTGTATAATTCACAGATTGTGCGATTGAAAGCTCAAAATGAAGAAAACAAATGAATAAAAAAATCAGTTTAACCATTATTTTTGCGGTTGAAAAATGAAAAACAAATTTAGGATATTTCTAGGCATTTTCTTTTGCTTTTTTCTGATTAATATTTATGCGAATCAGGATACGCTAAAGCATTGGAAATTGAAATCGATCTTTTCATTAAACGGCACACAATCTTCTTTTATTAATTGGAACGCAGGGGGAAGAAATAATGCTTCGTTCATCGGTTCTATTCGCACAAATGCTTATTACACAGATTCCCGTTGGAAATGGACCAATGACTTGAACATGTCATTTGGGGCCATCAAATACTTGGATAACCAGCCAGCTTCTTTTCAAAAAACGGATGATAAAATCGATTTGTCTTCAAGTGTTGAATATAAATTTTCAAAAAAGGTTTTTCTTTCATTCTTTTCAGGTTTAAAAACTCAAACGATTCATGGTTATGTTTATCCCAACGACTCGGTGATCGTATCGAGTTTTATGGCTCCTGGATATCTAAATCTTGCTTTGGGAGTTGATTTCAGTCCAAAAGAGAGTTTTTCCATTTTTACATCATTTCTATCTGAGAAATCAACATTTGTTCTCAATGATTATCTCGCCAATCTTGGTGTTTTTGGGGTAGACAAAGGCAAAAAGTCTCGACAAGAATATGGAGCTTATGTAAAGGTACGATACAACGCCAATATCATGAAAAACATTGAAATGCGATCAAAATTGGAACTATTCAGTAATTACACGGAAAATCCGCAAAATATTGATGTAAACGGGGAGCTAATTTTCAATTTCAAAATAAATTCAATTTTTTCTGCATTAGCTCAATGGAATTTAATTTACGATGATGATGTTAAAATTAGGGATACAAATGGCAACATTGGTCCCCGAACTCAGTTTAAGTCTGTTTTGGGTATTGGAATTTCATACAAGTTAGAGAACTAATTATTTGTGCTATTTTTGATTCATAAATTTATTTTTATGAAAAAATTGTTCTCATCGGAATGCTTTTGTTTTTAATGATAGAAGCAAAAAGTTAAGTTATAAATTATCGTTGGCATACATATGCAAAAATGAGTGGAGGGTTGATTGATTCATCTGGTTATATTAATGGAGGACTTTCTGCTGAATACATGGTTTTCAAACGATTTGGCTTGAATTATAACTTGGAATTTCAACATCGGACGGATAAATACAATCATGTGCACGCCTCAGTGGGTTCTCTAGCTGGCCCACCGCTTATCGTAATAGGACTAATTTCTGGGCTTGCAAACTCTGAAAACAAAAGTTCAAATTCAGAATCTGTATTTGGACTTGGATATCTAGGAACATTAATTGGATTATTGATTACAGTTTTACCTGATGGAGTTTCTTATCATTTTCCAATTGGATATAAATGGGACGTTGCTCCATATGCGAATGTCTTGGGTTTTGATTGGATCCGAAATAGAGAAAAAGGATACAGCGAATTCAAATACTCGTGTTCTTTTGGCGTTCGGGGCACTTACTTGATTAAGGATCGCATGACAGCCATCGGATTTATTGAAACACGCAAAGTTGCCTCTACTGGTTGGGGTATTGGAGCAGGAATCGGATTGGGTTATCTTTTCAAATTGCGAGAAAACGATAAGCAAGATAACCCGAATTAAAATGTTTATAAAATACAATTGCTGTTGATAATAATTTATGGAAAATGGGTAAAGTGCACTGTAAATTTGCACTATGAAAAAATCAGCCTTATTTATTTTTTTATTGGTGTTATCTTTCAACGCTTTTTCCCAATTGCAAGCCATTAAAAATCAAGCTGATTATCCGTTTTTACTTCATTTGCCAGCCGATAGTATCTTAAAAAGTAAACCGCCCGTCTTAATTTTCTTACATGGAAGGAGTCTTTCTGGCGCTAACTTGGATTTGGTAAAAAAATACGGGGTAATTCATGAAATCGAAAAAGGTAGAAAAGTTCCTGCAATTGTTGTAGCGCCTCAAGTATTGGTAGGAAAGTCATGGGAACCTGAAAAAATCATGTCCGTTTTAAAATTCGTTCAGCGCACTTTTGATACCGATACAAACCGCGTTTATGTCGCTGGAATGAGCCTTGGAGGATATGGAACTTTACGTTTTGCAGGAGCTTATCCAGGTGTTGTTACCGCAGCGGTTGCTCTTTGCGGAGGAGGAAATCCAAACGATGGTTGCGATTTGGCGACAGTTCCACTTTGGATACAACACGGAAATTCCGATCGAGCTGTGCCCATTTCAGAGTCAGAGAAAATCGTTAAAGCAATAAAAAACTGTAATGGTGGTGAAAATTTGAAATATACAGTTCACAAAGGAGCAGATCACGGGGCATTGGAACGGATTTTCAGAACGGATGAAATGTATGAATGGCTATTTCAGTATACCAAAGCAGACAAAAACTAATTTCACGAAATTAAGCAAACCAAATATCAGTAACAATTTCTTGTCCAGCATATTCGTTTAGCCGATCAATAATGATTTGTTTTCCTAAAAGCAATTCCTCACGCATAACCGAGGAATCAATGGCGAGATAAAGTTTCTTGTTTTGTATTCGGATTTCCTTCGTTCGATTTGCCACTGCAATTCCCATTAATTCTGGCCAAGCAGCAACAAGGTCCATTTCTTTCATCTTGCCATCCCAAGCGTAGGCTTTCAAGAATTTATCGATTATTTCTTTCAATGGCTGCTCTTCAGCTGAGCGACGATGATCTTCTTTCATAATCTAATTTAGAGATTTATTTCTGAAATTAGCGAGTCATCTACCCGAAAAAGTTTTTTCTCAATATTCAATGATTCAAACAACTCGGTCATTCGTCGATCATCTGTATCTGTAACGATAATTTGCCCGAAATAGTCAGCAGTTACCAAACGAATCAATTTTTCAACGCGTTGGTTATCAAGTTTATCAAAGATGTCATCCAATAACAAAACCGGTTTCGAATTCGTGTGCATTTTTAAATAATCGTATTGTGCCAAGCGTAATGCAATCAAAAATGACTTCTGTTGACCTTGCGAACCAAATTTTTTAACGGGGTGACCTTTAATGGTGAAAATCAAATCGTCCTTGTGAATCCCAACATTGCTGTATTGTGTAAAAGCATCTTTTTTCTCGCTTTCCGCTAAAAGTTGAGAGAAATTACCCTCATTAAGTTGCGATTTATATTCCAGACCGATATCTTCTGAATCGTTGCCAATTTCGTAGTAGAATCGTTCGAAAACGGGGATGAATTCCTCTAAAAATAGTTTTCTTTTTTCAAAGATTTGTTCTCCCAGCGATATCATCTGAATGTTCCAAACTTCAATTGACTCTCTATCAAAAAGTCGGTGTTCGAACATGTTTTTCAATAAAGCATTTCGTTGTTCCAATACTTTGTGATAGCGCTGCAAATCCTCTAGGTATTTTTTGTCAAGCTGAACTAAAATTCCATCCATCCATTTACGGCGCATTTCACTGCCATCTGCGATTAAATCTCCGTCATAAGGAGAAATGAAAACAACTGGAAAACGTCCAATGTGTTCTGTGATTTTATCGTATGGTTTTTTGTTGTACTTAATGACTTTTTTTGCGCCAAGTTTAAATGTGCAGTGAACATCTACTTTTTTAGTTGCAACGTCCCAATTTCCTTGGATGGAGAAAAACGATTGTTCAAAATGTATGTTTTGACGATCAATGTTATTCAAATACGATTTGCACATGCTGAGGTAGTGAACAGCGTCTAAAATATTGGTTTTTCCACTTCCATTTTTTCCGACTAAACCATTGATTCCGGGTGATAAATCCAAATCCAAGAGTTGGTAATTTTTAAAATTGTGGAGAACTAATTTGGACAGAAACATGCTAGCTCAAAGGTAAAGATAATCGCGAAAAGCTCATCGAATTAATTCATTTTTAATCGCGATTTCCGAACGATTAAATAACGACTAATTAAGATAATTGTCAATGATCCAAAACTCCAAAATAACCAAGTATTTGATGAGTTAGATTTGATACGAAAATCGATTGTTTGAAGCTCCTTTCGAACACTTTCGTTTTGTTTTCCCAAATCAGCAATTATCATTTTCATTGAGTCAATTAGGTTTTTATTGTGCGAATCTTTATAATGTTCGTGGCGCCATTCATAAACCTCCAATTCTTGGTTTAATAATTTGGTTTCTTTGGAAATTTGATAACACGAATCAATGTATTCAAGCGCTAGGTCAAGGTTATCAGGATAATGAAAGCGTGCTAGATTAAAATAGGCATCATAGATATTGAAGGCAAATTTCTCAAACTTTCTTCTTTTCAGAACTTTTTGAAATAAGGTTAAAGATTTGTTTGAATCTCCTTCGTAATAAGCCAAAATCGCTTGGTTGTTGATTGCCCGAGTTATGTAAATCTCGGAATGCGCCTTTTTTGCAAAACTGATTTGTTTATCGAAATAGATTTTTGCCGTTCGAATTTGATTTCTTTCAAGCGATAAGTCTCCTAAAAGCGAATAGGCATTGCTAACAGATTCCCATTTTTTAAGTTCGCTTGCTTGTTTAATATAATCTTTAATCAAGAATTTTGCTTCAGAAATTCTTCCTTGTTCAGCATATACTTTTGCCAAATTGATTTGAGCCAAAAAGCGATTGGTTTCAACAGGTGAATCTTTTCCGAATTTCAGAGATGACTCAAAAAAACTTTTAGCTGTTTCCAAATCTCCATTCAAAAAATAGGCAATGCCGAGCTCATTTATGGCTTCACAAATGAGTTCATTATCATTAGTTGAGACAAAATAATTTTTGGACCTAGTCAACAAAATAATCCCACGGTCAATTTTTCCCGTGCGAACATCATAACATCCCAAAATTCGATTGGCAGTGGCTATTCCGAAAAGTGATTCTTTTTTCTTCGCAGACCTTAAAAGTTCAATGCCAAGGATATTCAATGAATCTATCGAATTAGATACATATCGCTCCCACAAAACAATTGCTTTTTGACTTTTGGAATGAATATCCTTTTCTTGCTTGAAATCCTTGAATTCAATTGAGGCAAGCAGATTTCCGAATAGAAAACAAAAGATAAATGGTAAAACCTTGACTCGGTGCATTCTTGAGCTCTAAAATAATAAATTATAGCTCAATTCAAGAAATTTTACTTTTTAATCTTTCTTTTATTCAAAATCAATTGAATGAAAAGCGCTGAAAACAAAAACATCGTGAAAAGTGGCCAAATAATGCAGAAAATCAAAGTATTGCTGTCCTTGTAACTAATGCCAAACATATTTGCAAGAAAGATTGTAAAATCGGTGCAATAAATATAAACGTAATCTATTAACTCGCTCATTTTAAGTAATTTCTTCGTTTTAGGAATAACTCAATGTTCGTTACAAGTAA